>CAYTWY010000045.1:0-13335 GCA_964440925.1 uncultured Propionivibrio sp.
ACCTGTGACCTTCGGGTTATGAGCCCGACGAGCTGCCAGACTGCTCCACCCCGCGCCCGCTAAAGAAGAGGAATTATATACAGCCCCCATCTTCTCGTCAACCTTTATCTTGCAAACCGGCGTTCCGTTTCTTTCGTTTCGCAGAAGACGCGCCGTGTTGCGAGGGGGCGAACTATAGCAAAAGGAAAAACCCCGGTCAACTTAATTCGTACCGATTGCGAGATCGCCCCCCGGTTTCAAATCACTTTCGAATAGCGCTCTGCTTCCCGTCCGCGCTGTAAATATTTGTCAAAAGCCATGGCAATCCCTCTGACAAGCAAGCGCCCATGGGGAAGCACATTGATCGAGCGCTCCTCACAACGCAACAGGCCCGCTTCATCCATCGCCCGCAAGGTCTCCATCTCACGTGCAAAATACGTTTCAAAATCGATTCCGTGCGCTTGCTCGACCGCCGCGAAGGACACGTGGAAGTGACACATCAGCGACTGAATGATCGACCTTCGCAACAGATCATCGTCGTCCAATTCAACCCCTCGCCATACGGGCAACACACCCGCATCTAGGCTTGCATAGTATGTATCAAGCGTTTTCAGATTCTGCGCGTAGCATGATCCGACCTTGCTGATGGAGGAAATTCCAAAGGACAGCATGTCGCAGTCGGCAAACGTCGAATATCCCTGAAAGTTGCGATGCAATCGATGCTCCCGCTGGGCGATCGCCAATTCGTCACCGGGCTTGGCAAAATGATCCATGCCAATGAATACGTAACCCGCTTCGGTCAATTTGTTAACCGCCAGGGAAAGAATCTGCAAGCGTTCGTCAGCTGTCGGCATGTCGGATTCAGAAATTCGTCGCTGCGGCCGGAATATGCGTGGCAGATGCGCATAGTTATATACGGACAACCGATCCGGATCAGCGGCAATTACGCGCTCGAGGGTCTTCTCGAAGCCCTTGACATTTTGCCGGGGCAGTCCATAGATCAGATCGATTCCAATTGATACGAATCCGCTGGCACGCGCAGCTTCAATCACAGAGAAAGTTTCCGCTTCGCTTTGAACGCGATTGATTGCCCGCTGCACGTTCGCATCGAAATCTTGTACACCAACGCTCATACGATTAAAACCAAGTTCGCCAAGCAACTCAACGGTTGCGTGATCAACCTGGCGCGGATCGACTTCTATTGAATACTCACCCTGCTCAAGCAAACGGAAATGCCGACGTATCATGGCCATCAACTGGCGCATCTCGTCGTGCGCAAGAAAGGTGGGCGTCCCGCCGCCCCAATGCAATTGTCCGACGATATTGTCTTGTGACGTCAGCTCACGGCATTGCAAATCAAACTCTTTGGCCAGATAACGCAAATATTTGGCCGAGCGCCCATGATCCTTGGTAACGATCTTGTTACAGGCACAGTAATAACAAATGGCGGAACAGAACGGAATATGGACATAAAGAGAGAGCGGTCTTCCAGCGTTTAAGGAAGACCGCCGGGCCAGCCAATATTTGCTGTGCGCCGCAGTAAACTGTTCCCCGAAACGGTCAGCTGTCGGATACGAGGTATAGCGCGGACCATGAATATCAAAGCGCCTGACCAGCTGTGAATCAAAAACCAGATCATCGACAAAGGCATGCATACGTCAACACCCGTTTCCATTCAAAGAGAAGCATCGTCCGGACGATTTCCCGCACAGAGACACGAGGCGTATTTTCAGACTATATTTAATTCGGTATTCACAAAAAAAGGGGGCGCCATGTTTAAACACATTCTGATTCCTACCGATGGCTCACAACTTTCGCAAGACGCGGCACGCAAAGCGATCGCCTTCGCCAAGGAAACGGCGGCAAAGATAACGGCCTTCTACGCAAAGCCCGAATATCCGGTCGCATGCTACGGAGAAAGCACTTTGATCGACACCACAACTCCCGAAAAATTCGCAGAACTGACCGAACAGGAAGCGCAACAGAATCTCGCCTTCATCGAGAATCTTTGTCTGCAATCGGGCGTCGCATGCTCGAAGTATACATCGACCAGCAACTTCCCCTACCAGGCCATCATTGAAGCCGCAACGCAAAAGGAATGCGACCTCATTTTCATGGCCTCGCACGGACGCCGCGGCCTTACCAGCCTGTTACTGGGCAGCGAAACCAACAAGGTGCTGACGCATTCGCATATCCCGGTTCTGGTCTACCGCTGAAAAAGCAGCAACAGCCAACGTACCAAGCGCCCTCCAGATCTTGGTCAGACAACAGGTGCCTTGGAACGAATCAACGCCGGGTCTTCGAATAATGAGCCGATCTCGACGCGCCGGATATCCGGATTATCAGGAACAACATAGAGGATCGGTGTCATCAGCTCCTCAAAGATGCCACGCAAGCTCCGGGCGCCGGTTCTGTACTCGAGGGCGATTTCCGCAATCTGCGCAAAGACGCCCGGCGCAATCGCAAGCTCGACCCCTTCCAGCCTGAAAATTTCCAGATACTGCCGATAGATCGAGTTTCTCGGCTCACCGATGATCCGGATCAGCATGTCCTTGCTCAGATCCCGGAAACTGGCGACAACCGGCAAACGGCCAGTAAATTCGGGGATAAGTCCATATTCGAACAGGTCGGTCGGTTTCACCCGCTTGTTGAGCCGATCGAGAATTTTCTGGTTGTCGTCGGCAGAAGTCGAAATAAAACCGAACCCATGCGTTTTGGACATGATGTTCTCCAGTCCGACAAACGCACCGCCGCAAATGAACAGGATGTTGCTGGTGTCGAGATAGTTCGCGCCGCCCAGCTTGACGGACACCCCTTCCATGATTTTCAGCAGGGCATGCTGGACCCCTTCACCCGAAGTTCCCTGACCTCCGACACCCGCCGTTTTGAGCTTATCGATCTCGTCGATGAAAACGATCCCCGCTTGCGCTTTTTCAACATCCCCCTCGGCCCGATCAAGCAGGCGCTGCAAAGCTGCCTCGATCTCTTCATTGACATACTTGGTTTGCGCCAGCGAAGTCGCATCGGCGGTCACGAAGGGCACTGCCAGCATGCGCGACAAGGTCTCGCACATCAAGGTCTTTCCTGTTCCCGAAGGACCGATCAGCAACACATTGCTCTTGGCAATACATCCCTCCGTCCGCTGTGCGCTGGAAATTTTGCGGTAATGCGCATAAACGGCGACGGCAAGAATTTTCTTGGCCTCGTCTTGGCCAATCACGTATTGGTCGAGATACCTGACGATGGTGCTCGGAGTCGTCCCTTTCGGTAACAAAGCATTTCCCCCTTCTTGCAACAAAAGATTCTCTGGCGCTATGGTAGTCTGAATCACGCCGCATGGCACGATCACCAGAGATTGCGCTATGCTGCGTCTTTGCCTTCTTGCGCACAGGAGAGACAGAATGCTTGCATGGTGGCACTGGATCATTCTTGGCCTATGTCTGTCGCTCGCCGAACTGGCCGTCCCCGCGTTTTTCATTATCTGGTTCGGGATCGGCGCCCTGGCTGTCGGCCTGACCCTGCTGTTTCTGCCCGAACTGGCAGCCTCGTCACAGATCCTTTTGTGGACGGCCTTCTCGGTCATACTGGTCGTTTTCTGGTTTCGCTACCTCAAACCGCGTACGGTCTCCGCTATCGGCACCTCGTCAGCACAAGTCCTCGGCGAAGTCGGCATTCTGGTCAGTGACCTGTGCCCCAACAGCCGCGGTCAGGTACGTTTCCAGAAGCCGGTACTCGGCGCCGACACCTGGGAATGCTACGCCGATACCCAAATCAAGGCCGGCAAACGTGTGCGCATCATCGGCATCGAAGGCAATTTCATCAAAGTGGAGGAAGCAACATGTTCGAAATGACCCTCGTTTCTACCGTATTCCTTGTTTTCGTTATCATCACCGTCGCCAAGGGTGTGCGCATCATCCCGCAGGGCGAAGAATGGATCGTCCAGCGCCTCGGCAAATACCGCGAAACGCTGGTCCCCGGCCTGCGTTTCATCATTCCCTACATCGACACCATTTCCTACAAACTGACGACCAAGGACATCATCCTCGACGTACAGGAACAGGAAGTCATCACCCGTGACAACGCGGTGATCGTGGTCAACGCCATCGCCTTCATCAAGATCACCGATCCGGTGAAAGCGGTTTACGGCGTGCAGAACTACTCCGAAGCGATTCGCAACATGATCATGACCACCCTGCGCTCGATTGTCGGCGAAATGGAACTCGACCATGCCCTGTCGCAACGCGACATGATCAAGACCCGCCTGAAGGCAGGTGTTGCAGACGAGGCCATGGACTGGGGACTGACCGTCAAATCGGTGGAAATCCAGGACATCAAACCCTCACAGTCGATGCAGCGGGCGATGGAACTGCAAGCGGCCGCTGAACGCGAACGGAAAGCCATGGTCACCCGGGCCGAAGGCGAAAAGCAGTCGATGATCCTGACCGCCGAAGCCCGTCTCGAATCAGCCAAGCGCGATGCCGAAGCCCAGATCATGCTGGCCGACGCCTCGTCGCAAGCCATCACCAAAGTCACCGGGGCCTTTGGTGAAAACGAACTGCCGATGCTCTATCTGCTCGGTGAGAAGTACATCAACAGCATGACCAAGCTGGCCGAATCGCAGAACGCCAAGATGATTCTTCTCCCGGCCGACCTGCAAAACACCTTGCGCGGACTTTTCCAGAAACTGCCTGGCGCCTAAAGCAGAATTTCAAGAAAATCCGGGAAATGCAGCCGCTTGGCGTCCGCATTTCCCGGCCGCGATTCAGGTACACCAAGTCAACAAAACCAGATAACCGACGACGCCGAGAAACACCGTCCCCAGAACACAGCATAAGGGACGCCAATAGTTCACCGGATAATAATCGTGTCCGGAAAGACGGGCGATGCGCGTTTCCTCGACCCAGTAGACAACCTCGCCAAGCGTGAAGACACAGGCGATGGCAAAAACAAAGCACCCCACAATAATAGTCGCCATTTGTCCTTGTCCGCTCTGACACGAGAACCCCAGGTGCAATTGCCCTCGAGTGATCGGATCGAATCCTGTCGCCAAACGGATGACGGCCACCGCCATCAGAATCATCAACAGGATCACTGCCGCATAGATCCAGAATTCGCGCGTGCGCAGCACATTCACAACCTCAACGGCTTGTACCTTCAGTTCTTTGAATAAGCGCGAAAGCATGGCAAACGGACTCCACAGGAACGATTTGAAAAAACATTGCCTGCAGCATAAACGCTAAGCCCTGACGGCTCAATACGGATATTTCACCTAAATCGCCACAACCCGGCCGGCTTGCGCTAACCTCACGCCCTGCGAAATCAACGGATCACATCATGGCGCCAGAACACTTCATCCCGGGCAAGGACGCCTCGCTCGAATCCAGCCTGCAGCGCATGCAGAAAACCCTGACATGCCTTGGCTTTCACATCGAGGAACGCTCCTGGCTCAATCCGATCGCCGACATCTGGTCAGTATGTGTCAGCGATCGTGACTGCCCCTTGCTGTTTGCCAACGGCAAGGGCACTTCGAGACTGGCCGCACGGGCCAGTGCGCTAGGAGAATTCCTGGAACGTCTTTCCTGTAACCATTTCTGGTCCGTCTACTATCTGGGCGAACACTTTGCCACCGACGCGTTCACCCACTATCCCCAGGAACGCTGGCTCCCTATCGACGATAGCGGGGAATGGCCGCAGGAGTTACTGACGCCCGAATTACAGAACTTTTACAATCCAGAGCAGAATATCGACGCCATCTCGCTCGTCGATTTCAACTCCGGCAACGCTAATCGGGGCATCTGCACCCTGCCTTTCGTTCGTCTGCGCGACGAAAAACGCGTTTATTTCCCGGTCAATGTCATCAATAACCTTTACGTCAGTAACGGCATGTCCTCCGGCAACACGCTCAACGAAGCGCGGACACAGGCGCTCTCGGAAATCGTTGAACGCCATATAAAGTTTCGCATTATCAGCGACGGCCTCTGCCTGCCCGATGTTCCCGACAAAGTCATCGCCCGTTTTCCACGCCTTGCCGCCGACATCGGAACCTTGCGCACCGCCGGGTTCGGCATTTACGTCAAGGACGCTTCGCTCGGCGGACAGTACCCGGTGATGAACGTCACCTTGCTTAACCCGGACGATCAAGGCTGCTTCTCCAGCTTCGGCGCCCATCCGCGCTTTGAAATCGCTCTGGAACGCGCACTAACGGAGTTGCTGCAGGGTCGCGCACTGGATGCCCTGGGCGGTTTCCCCGAACCCGGATTCGACGCGGATGAAATCTCGAGCACCCCGAACCGGGAAATCCACTTCGTCGATTCGAGCGGAATCATCGGCTGGCCATTTCTCGCCGACACGCCGGATTTCCCCTTCTGCGACTGGAACTTCACGACAACGACGGAAGAAGATTACCGCTGGCTGGTTAACATGATCCACAAAGAAGGCCACGACATCTACATCGCCGATCACACCCACCTTGGCGTCTACGCCTGCCACATCATCGTTCCGGGAATGTCGGAAATCTACCCCATCGACGACCTGGAGTATGAAAACAACAGTCTGGGCAACGCCATCCGCGAAGCGATCCTCTACCTTCCTGATCTTGACGACGCGGAATGCGCCGACCTGCTCGACACGCTCAATGATTCAGGACTTGCCGACGAACGCCCCGTCGCCGAATTGATTGGTCTGGCGCCCGATGCCGGATCGTTCTGGGAAGACCTGCGACTCGGCGAACTGAAAACGCTTCTGGCACTGGCCATCGGCAACGAAGAGGCCATTCTTGAAGGCTGCGACTGGGTTCACCATTTTTCCCATCTCGCCGAAAATCGTCAGCGGGTCTACCGCTGCATCGAGTCCATCCTCAAGCTTTGCACCCTCGGCGGCCACGAACCCTACCGCCGTGCACTCGAAGCACTCTACGGCTGGCAGACGCTCGCCCTGGCCGAAGCCCACCTCGGGCGCCAAAAACGTTTCTTCGATAGCGCCACCCTGGGTTCCGAACTATACGGTTGCACAACGCATCACCGATTACTCGAAGCGTATGCCAAAGTGCATCGGCAGCACGACACGGAGAGCACGCAATGACCTACGAAGAGTTTCTTGACGAAGTCGCCACACTACTTACCGAGACCTACACCCTGAGCGACGAAACGGCGATCGGCATCGTCATGCGTGCCCAGGCCGACGACTACTTTACCCATCATGACGACGACCCGACGCTATGCACACAAGAACGCGCCGAACAGGACGCTCGCCGGGTGTTCAAGAAATACAAGCCGATCCGGGAAAGGCCAGAGAAATCGTAGAGTGCACGGTGCACGCTCATTCACCAGCTTGAAGCCTGACCAGCCCGCTCCGCCCGCGGTAACTGATCGTCCGACGCACATCGATAGACAACAACGAAACGGCAGATCATTCCGCCCGCTCGATCAGAACGACCGCTTCGCTCGCCATACCCTCTTCGCGCCCGACAAAACCGAGCCGTTCCGCTGTCTTGGCCTTGACATTGACACACGCGGCCTCAATGCGCAGATCGGCCGCAATATTCGCCGTCATCTGCGATATATGCGGAGCCATCCTGGGGTTTTGCGCACTGACCGTCGAATCAACGTTGATTATTTTCCATCCCGCTTCGGCCAGCCGTTCGCGAGCCGCACGCAACAGCACCCGGCTGTCGGCGCCGGCATAACGCGCATCAGTATCAGGAAAATGCCGCCCGATGTCACCCAGGCCCGCCGCACCAAAAAGCGCATCGATAATCGCATGGACCAGCACATCGGCATCGGAATGCCCGAGCAGGCCACGCTCATGGGGAATAAGTACTCCACCGATTATCAACGGGCGTCCTTCGACCAGCGCGTGAATATCGCAACCCTGTCCGACGCGGATCATGATCTTCTCTCCTGCAGAATAAGTTCGGCCAGACGCAAATCGGCAGGAAAAGTCACCTTGAGATTGCTTGCATCCGAAGCCACCAGCCGTGGACAAAAACCGGCCGCTTCGACCGCCCCTGCCTCATCGGTCATATTCTGCTCTCCGGTTAGGGCCTGGCAGAGCAGCGCGTAACGAAACATTTGCGGCGTCTGCGCCTGCCACAGCCCATCGCGCGACTCGGTCGCCGCCACGCGCTGCGCCGCGTCCGCACGCTTGAGCGTATCGGCAACGGGAACGGCAAGAATCCCGCCCACCGGGTCTTCGCCTAGATCGTCACACAAGGCAGCGAGCATCTCCTGCGATAGGCACGGACGCGCCGCGTCATGCACCAGCACCCAATCAGTGTCGTCAAGCATTCCGGCAACGGCGGCCAGTCCATTACGCACGCTTTGCGCGCGCGTCGCCCCGCCGCAGAAAGCAACCTGCAATTTTTCTCCCAGATCCGACCAATCATAAATCTCCCACCAGGCATCAGCAGGCGAGAGAACAACCCAGACCGCATCGATTCGCGAACAGGCGCATAGCGTAGACAGCGCATGGTAAATCAGGGGCCGGCCGGCCAGATCAAGATACTGTTTCGGTCTTTCCGCCCCGAAGCGGGCGCCGCAACCGGCGGCGGGAACAATGGCGTAATGGCGCGTCATGCGGCAATTCTAGCCCAAGCCGGCTTGCCGTGCTGCTCTGTCATCGCTTGCATTTGCAACAAGGCGTCCCATAATGGGAAGGTCAAAGGAGTCCGTCATGAATTCAAGCGTGCGCCGCGCCGCGGTTGCAGGCGCTTTTTATCCTGCGCTGGAGTCCGAGCTGGAAGATGTCGTTTCCCGCCTGCTTGATGCCGCGGCGCGCACCGCCTTGCCGCAACTGAAGGCGATTATCGCACCGCACGCCGGCTACGTTTATTCCGGCGCAATCGCCGCCAGCATCTACGCCCCGCTCCGCCGGCAACGCCAGAGCATCCGCCGCATCGTCCTGCTCGGCCCGACGCACCACACAGCCGTCGAGGGTCTGGCACTCCCTTCCGCAGCCGCTTTCGCCACGCCGCTCGGACAGATTCGTATCGACCAGAAAGCGGCGAGCCGCATCCAGGATCTGCGACAGATCGTGCTCAGCGATGCCGCACACGCGCAGGAACACGCCCTCGAAGTTCAGTTACCTTTCCTGCAAACGGTTCTGGAAGATTTCCAGATCATCCCACTTGCGGTCGGACGCGCTTCGCCGGAGGCCATTGCCGAGATTCTCGATCTCCTTTGGGGCGGAGAAGAAACGCTGATTGTCGTCAGTTCCGATCTCTCGCATTATCTCGACGCCCGCGCGGCGGAAGAAAGTGACGCGCACACGGCACGACAGATTCTGTCTCTCGATCCACACATCGCTGCGATACAGGCTTGCGGCGCAGTGCCCATCAACGGACTACTTCTTTCCGCGCGCCGGCACGACTTGCAAGCCCGGCAGGTCGATCTGCGCCATTCCGGACAGACCACCGGCGACAATTCGCGCGTCGTCGGTTACGGCGCTTTTGCTTTTTTCCCGGCGCAACATCATGCCCACTGATCCGCTCGGTCAATCCCTCCTGACCATTGCCCGCAACGCCATCGGCAAAACTTTCGGCGAGGAGATGCGTACTGTCCTGCCACATCCGGAACTTTCGCATGCGGGAGCAACTTTCGTCACCCTGGCCCTAGCCGGGCATCTGCGCGGCTGCATCGGCAGCCTCGAGGCGTATCGGCCACTGGCCACCGACGTGGCCGATAACGCGCATGCCGCCGCTTTCTGCGACCCGCGCTTTCCTCCGCTGGACGCCGATGAATTCGCCCGCATCGGAATCGAAGTCTCGCTGCTCGAAGCGGCGCATGTGATGACTTTCCTAGACGAAGAGGATGCCATCGCCAGCCTGTGCCCCGGCGTGGACGGACTGATTCTCAGCCATGACAACCGGCGTGCCACCTTCCTTCCGCAAGTATGGGAATCCCTTCCCGAGCCTCGTCTCTTCCTGCAACAACTCAAACTAAAGGCCGGACTGCCCGCCGATTTCTGGGATAACGAGATCACTCTCGCCCGCTATGCGGTACAAAAATGGAAAGAAAAATAAAAACGCCCGAATCCGCTCACCCGGCCCGCTGGTGGCACCCCCTGCCGACCGGCGAAGGGGACTCGCGCATCCAGTGCGCGCTCTGTCCCCGCGACTGCACCCTGGGCGAAGGGCAACGAGGTGCCTGCTTCGTACGCAAGAACCTCGCAGGCAAGATGGTGCTTACCACCTACGGTCGCTCTTCGGGTTTCTGCATCGACCCGATCGAGAAGAAGCCACTCAACCATTTCCACCCCGGATCGGCAGTCCTTTCCTTTGGCACGGCAGGCTGCAATCTGGCCTGCAAGTTCTGCCAGAACTGGGACATCTCGAAATCGAAAAGCATGGACCGCCTGATGGATTCGGCCAGTCCGCAGGGTATTGCCGCGGCCGCAGCAGCCTACGGTGCACAGTCCGTCGCCTTTACCTACAACGATCCTGTCGTTTTCGCCGAATACGCGATCGACACCGCACACGATTGTCATGCGCAGAACATCAAAACCGTTGCCGTCACGGCCGGATACATGCATCGCGAAGCGGCAAAGGAATTCTTCCCGGTCATGGATGCAGCCAATATCGACCTCAAGGCATTTTCTGACGCTTTCTACGTCAAACTTTGCGGCGGACACCTGCAACCGGTTCTCGACTTGCTCGCCTACGTACATCACGAAACCTCGTGCTGGCTCGAAATCACGACGCTACTCATTCCCGGCCACAACGATTCCGCGCAGGAAATCAAGGCGCTTTCACGCTGGGTCGCCAACGAACTGGGAAGCGACGTTCCGCTGCACCTGACCGCCTTCCATCCCGACTGGAAAATGCAAGACGTAGCGCGCACCCCACCCTCAACACTGTCGCACGCTCGCCGCATCGCCATGGGAGAAGGGCTGCATTACGTCTACACCGGCAATGTGCACGACAGCGAAGGTGGAACCACTTTCTGCCCGGCATGCCATGCAGCGCTCATCGAACGCGACTGGTATGCCATCCGCCATTACGACCTGCCCAGCAACGGCCACTGCCCGCACTGCCAGACGCGAATTGCAGGACACTTCGGAAAATTCGGAAAACCCTTCGGTACGCAACGCATTCCCGTCAGACTGGCGCGCCGATGACCGAGTTCACGCCTGAAGGTTTCGGTATTCCCATCACTCTCCCGGGCGCAAACGGCCGGCTACACGGCACTCTGTCCCTGCAACCCGACCCCACCGGGCTCATCGTTCTGGCACACGCGGCACTATCACTCGACGGCCGCGACGGCGTTCTCGCCGGCATTCTCCGGCATGCCGGATTCTCGACCTTCAGCGTCGACCTGCTCACGCGGCACGAGGAATCATTCAGCGACGTACATCACAACGTCCCCCTGCTCTGCAACCGTCTGCTTGATTTTCTCGCGCTACTCCGGCACCGCATGTTGCTCGGAGAAATCGCGCCGCAACCCATCGGTCTGTTTGCCGCCAACGACACCACGCCGGTCATCATCCGCGTCGCCACCCAGCGCGATCATGACATTGCCGCCCTTGTCTGCCGCGGCGGCCTGCTCGGACTGGCCGGAAAGCTCTACCTGCGCTCGCTCACGGCCCCCTTGCTTTTGCTGATGGAAGAAACGGACGAACAGCATCTCGCCAGCAACCGGCAAGCCTTGCAGGAAATACACAGCCCCTGCGCCCTCGAGATGATTCCGGAAATCGGCATCGATTTTGCCGTTTCAAGCGGCTTTGAATCCCTTGCCCAAAAAACCTCCCACTGGTTTGGCCGCGCGTTCAAAGACAAGTCGCCACACCTCCCGGCATGAACGATTCCGCCACCGGAAACACCACCAAAAACAAAGCGCTGACCTCCGCCGACCCTAGCCATGCAATCCGTTATAATGAGCGGTTTTCCGCATGGTTCAGTATTCCGTCGTGCCAGCTCCCCACCCCGTCCGCGAATCACCGCTTACCCGCCTGTCGTTTTCCCTGCCGCCGTTCAGGGCCGGGGAACGCATGCAGCTACCGGCCATCTCCGGATCCGCCGACGCCCTGTGCATCGCCCAGCTAGCCACACAAGGTAGCAGTAGGCAGCTTGTTGCCGTACTGACAGCAAACGCCAGCGACGCCCAACGGTTACAGGACGAAATTCCGTGGTTCGCCCCTGAACTGCGTGTGCGCTTGCTGCCCGACTGGGAAACCCTGCCCTACGACAGTTTCTCGCCGCATCATGATCTGATCTCCGAACGGCTGGCAACGCTCTACAGTGTCACTCGTGGCGAATGCGACGTATTGCTGGTTCCTGCCTCGACAGCGGCCTATCGCTTCGCGCCACCGGCCTATCTCGCGGCCTACACCTTCTTCCTGAAAAATGGCGAGACACTGGATGCGGAACAATTCCGCGCCCAACTGACGCTGGCCGGTTACACACACGTAACACAGGTTGTCTCGCCCGGCGAATACTCGATTCGTGGCGGACTGGTTGATCTTTTCCCGATGGGCTCGGCTTTGCCTTTCCGCCTTGATCTGTTCGGCGACGAAATCGAGAGCATCAAGACCTTCGATGTGGATACCCAGCGCACGCTCTACCCGGTGCCGGAAATCCGCCTGCTGCCGGCCCGCGAGTTTCCGCTCGACGACAAGGGACGCGCCCTGTTCCGCCAGCGCTTTCGCGAAATGTTCGAAGGCGACCCGGCACGCTCGGGCATCTACAAGGATGTCAGCAGCGGCATTCCATCAGCAGGCATCGAGTACTGGTTACCGCTCTTTTTTGAAGAAACAGCAACCCTCTTCGACTATCTGCCGAAAGACGCGGTGCTGTGTCTGCACAATGACGTCCCGGAAGCCATTCGCGCCTTCTGGCGTGAAGCCCAGTCGCGCTACGACATGCTCTCCGGCGAACACAGCCGCCCCCTGTTGCCGCCCGCTGATCTCTTTCTCTCCGAAGAACTTTTCTTCATCGCCGCCGGACCGCATACCCGGCTGGTTCTCGCCACCGGCGACAACGGTCCGACAACGCCGCTTCCCGGCATCGCCGTCGACCGCCGGGCCGAAGACCCGCTGGCTCGTCTGAAAGCCTTTATTGACGGCTTTCCTGGCCGGATACTGCTGCTTGCCGAATCGGCCGGGCGCCGCGAAACACTCACCGAACTATTCAACGAATACGGCCTGAAACCCTCGCCTTGCCTTGATCTGCAGGATTTTTTGTCGAGCCGTGAAAAAGTCGCTCTGACCGTTGCACCGCTCCACAACGGCTTTCTCCTCACGCCCGACGCCTCACGCCTCACGGCCCTGATTACCGAATCCGAGCTGTATGCGGGCAGCCCGTCGCGTCGCAGTCGCCACGCTGCGCAACGCAAAGCCTCGCTCGACAACTGGCTGCGCGACCTG
>CAYTWY010000046.1:0-8801 GCA_964440925.1 uncultured Propionivibrio sp.
CGACGCATTCATCGAGCGCGGCCTGGTGTTCGTGGACGGCGTACAAGTGACCGAACTGGGCACGCGAGCCGAGCCCACGGCAAACATCACCCTCGGCAAGGCGGCACAGGCAGCACAAGGACGGCAAATGACCATCCTGCTGCACAAGCCGGTCGGCTACGTTTCCGGGCAGCCGGAGCCGGGCTTCATCCCGGCCGTCACGCTGGTCCTGCCGGAAAACCAGTGGCAGACCCCGGATACACCGATTTTCCAGCCCGCCCACCTCAAGGGGCTGGCTCCCGCCGGGCGACTCGACATTGATTCGACCGGCCTGCTGGTGCTGACCCAGGATGGGCGCGTTGCCCGCCAACTGATCGGCGAGCACTCCACCGTCGACAAGGAATACCTGGTGCGTGTCGAAGGGCGGCTGGATGCCAAAGGACTGGTCTTGCTCAATCATGGCCTCAGCCTGGACGGCAGGGAACTCAAGCCCGCCAAGGTCGAATGGCTGAACGACGACCAGTTGCGCTTTGTTCTGGTGGAAGGGCGCAAGCGGCAGATCCGCCGGATGTGCGAGTTGGTCGGCCTGCGGGTTGTCGGCCTCAAGCGGGTGCGGATCGGCAAGGTCAAGCTCGGGGATTTGCCCCTCGGGCAATGGCGCTTCCTGCGCGAAAACGAAAGCTTCTGATTCCGGCGCACGGGAGGCGCGTTCGCCGCCATCGCCCGTCCGCCACTTTTTGATGTCCTCTCCATGCTCTTCCGCCAATCCCGCCTGATCCTGCAACACACCTTCCCGATGCTGATCGCCCAGCTGGCCTCGATGGGCATGATGGTGATCGACACCGTCCTGCTCGGCCATCACGGCACCGAAGACCTGGCTGCCGTGGCGGTCGGCGGCGGCATCTATATCGCCGTGCTGTTCGCCCTGTGCGGCATCCTGCAGGCGGTTGCGCCGATGGTCTCGCACCTCAAGGGGGCCGGGCGCGACGGCGAGATTGCCGGAGCCCTGCAACAATGCTTCTGGCTGGCGCTGCTGCTGGCCGTACCGGGCATCCTCTTCCTCAACCATCCGGACGCCCTGCTGGCCCTGTCAGACATCGAAGCCGGGGTTGAAAGCAAAGTGCGTCTCTACCTCATTGTCCTCGCCTGGGCGATTCCGGCGGCGCTCTTCTACCGCAGCTTCCACGCCTTCTGCAACGCCCTCGGACAACCGCGCCCGCTGATGCTCATCTCCTTTGCCGGAACCCTGGTGCACGCCGTACTGGCCTGGGCTCTGGTCAGCGGCTGGCTGACCGGCAAAGGGCTGGGGGTGCTCGGCTGTGCCATCTCCAACGCGTTGGTCTGCTGGCTTGATCTGCTATGCGCCGGCATTTTCATGGTGCGCGGCCGAGCCTTTGCCGCCTATCGCCTGCTGCACGGCTGGCGCGCCCCGCAACTGCCGGTCATGCGCGAGCTGGTGCGGCTCGGGCTGCCGATGGGCTTCTCCAACTTCATCGAAATTTCCTCGTTCACCCTGACCGCGCTCTTCGTCGCCCAACTCGGGGCCACCGTCGTCGCCGGTCACCGCATCGTCGCCAACCTCGCCGCCCTCTGCTACATGCTGCCGCTGGCCCTCGCGCTGGCCACGCTGACACAGGTCGGCCAGGCCGCCGGCGCGCGCGACTGGCCACGGGCCAAGCAATCGGTGCTGGCCGGGCTGACCCTGGCCGCCGTCCTCGCCCTGCTGCTCGGTGCGCTGCTCTACCTGAGCGCAGACGCGCTGATCGCCGCCTACACCAGCGACCCGGCGGTGCGCCACGTCGCGCTGTCACTGATCATCTACATCGTCATCTATCAGGCCTTCGACGCCGTGCAAACGGTCGCCGCCTTCGCCTTGCGCGGCTACAAGATCACCTTCGCGCCGATGTTCGTGCATCTCCTCAGCTTCTGGGGCGTGGCGCTCTACGGCGGCTGGTGGCTGGCCTTCCATGCCCAGCCCCCGCAAGGCGTCAGCGGCTTCTGGCTGGCCTCGCTGTTCAGCCTCATTCTTGCCGCCGTACTGCTCGGCGGACTGCTGTGGCGGGTGGTGCGGCTGGCGCGCTGATAGTAGCGCAGGCGATTTGCTGGACAGGTGGCGGGCCGAAGTGTACAGTCGCTTGGCATGAAGGTCGCGAAGGTTTATATCAACGGAAAGCAGACCATTTTGATACGCCATGACGAGAAATATTGCGTCATGGTTCTGTTCGGCTGTTAGATTTTTTGGAGAACTATGTGGAGAAATCTTGGAAAGAAGCCATTAAGAGAGTGCTAAAGGAATCTGACGCGCCATTGCATTACACTGAGATTTCCGAGCAAATTCTGGCGCGTGGCTATTACTCTACTGATGGAGCAACGCCTGCCGCAACAGTGAATGCCCAACTATCATCATCGGTCAAACATGATGGTGAAAAATCTCCGTTTATCCGCGTTGGAAAGGGAATGTTTTCACTTCGCGGTGAGTCAGTCGCCGTAGCGATACCGATCAGCAAACCAAAAACGGAACAACCAGCAGTCGAAACCGAGGATGAATCGTCAGATTCAATAATTCACTCTTTTGGTATGTACTGGCAGCGAGATCTTGTGGTTTGGCGCAACGACCTGAAAATGTACGGCAAGCAGCAGGCGCTTTCCAAGCCGGTGGATTTCGGAAAACAAAAAGGCATTTACATTCTCTACGATCACCACACGGTAGTTTACGTTGGCCGCGCAATTGACCGACCGTTGGGAAAGCGATTGTATGAGCACACGGTGGACCGACTTGGTAGCAGATGGAATCGCTTTTCTTGGTTTGGTCTTCTTGATGTGACTCAAGAAGGCAACCTCCGTGAAACGCCGTTCAATTCTTCACTTGCGGCACTGGTCGCAACATTGGAAGCACTTCTCATTGAAGCACTCGAACCACCGCAAAACAGAAAGCGCGGTGATGATTTCTCCGCTATCGAGTACATCCAAGACATCGACCCCGAGCTCAAAGAGAGGGAAATTCAAAACACCCTGCGCTCAATCGAGCAAAAAATGCGAGGTGGCGCGTGAAAAATATAACCTCGTAGTCCACGCGGAAGCTGCGCGATAAAGCTGTGCCTCGCCACCGACCTTGAGAGGTGGCCTCAGGAGCATTTCAATGGAAATGATGGTTCTGCTAAAGACTCACATAACAGCGATTTTGGTGGTTGCCACTGCTTTGCAGGTTGGGGGCACGCTGATTCTTTCTCTATTTTCATTCTTTGGCGTCAGGATTGCCGCCAGCCCCAATGTCTTTGTTAACAACAAACCAGTTACCCACGTTGAGTTTGCTGCAAGCTGGCTTAATAGGGCTAAGGCAGGTTTAATATTGCTCTTGGGCGGCATCTTGTTATCTGGGGCAGCAAGTATTGCCACTGCGGCCTAAGCCATTCACCCGAATCATTTAGGGCGGATTTGTTTTAGCCAAGGGCGACGAGGTGTGGCTGGTCATTGCTTGAAAAACAATGTCCTTGCTCTTTCCCCCGTTTCACCATTGCCCCGCAACGCCCGTCAATAGGCCATCCTGGCCTGGCTGCACGCGCCATCAGGCGGCCTGAGCGGGGTGCCGTTTTCAGCTTTACGTCGGCGGGTTGAGCCAGGTGCGTCGCTGTGCGGCATTTTTTGCGCTGGCGTGCAGCGTGGCCGTGTCGGCGGTCGGTGGGTCGAGGGTCAGGGTGAATGTCATCAGTTCGTCGCGGCGGAAGGCGTGCACCGTGACGGTGTCGCCGCCCCGGTGGCGGGCGAGGTGTTTGTCGAGGCTGGTGGGGGCCACGCGCAGGCCGTCGATGGCGAGCAGAATGTCGCCGGCGGCGAGTCCGGCCTTTTGTGCTGCACCGCCGTCAAACACGCTGGACAGCTTGACTTCGCACCCTTCGGCAGCGGTCTTGATGCCGAGCGACGGGGTTTTGGCGCTCTCCCAGGCGAGGGTGATGCCGAAGTCGGCGAGCAGTTTCTTGAGCGGGAGTTCGCGTGTGCTGTGCAGCGCGTCGGCAAAGAAGCGCTTCAGGTTGAGCCCGGAGAGTTCTTCGGCCAGCAGGCGGATTGTGTCGTCGCCAACGCCGATGCCGGTCTTTCCGTAGCGTTGCCAGAGCGCCTGCATGAGGTCGTCCAGCGAGCTGCGGCTGTGCAGGCGCAGCGTCAGGTCGAGGGCGAGGGCGACGAGCGCGCCTTTGGCGTAGTAGCTGACGACGGCGTTGGGGGTGTTTTCGTCCGGTCGGTAGAATTTGCTCCAGGCGTCAAAGCTCGATTCGGCGAGGGTTTGCCGCTGCCGCCCCGGTGTGCGCTGGACGTTGCTGAGCGTTTTGGCGGTGAGTTCGAGCCAGTCTTTCAGGGTGATGACGCCGCTGCGCAGGAGCGCCAGATCGTCGTAATACGAGGTGATGCCTTCAAAGGCCCAGAGCTGGCGGGTGTAGTTTTCCCGGTCCAGATCATAAGGGACAAAGGCGGCCGGTTTGATGCGCTTGACGTTCCAGGTGTGGAAGTATTCATGGCTGCACAGGCCGAGGAAGTTGCGGTAGGCCTCGGGCAGTCCGCTCATGCCGGGGTAGGGGAGGTCGTGGCGTGCGCAGAGCAGGGCGGTCGAGGCGCGGTGTTCCAGCCCGCCATAGCCTTCGCCGACGGCGGTGACGAGGAAGGTGTAGTGCGGCATGGGGGCGGGTTCGCCGAAGAAGCGGATCTGCCATGTGCAGATGCGCTGGAGGTCGGCGCACAGACGCTCCAGGTCGCAATCGTGGCGGCCGGTGATGGCGATGCGGTGCGGGATGCCGCAGGCGGTGAATTGGGCAAGGGTGAAGTCGCCCATTTCAACCGGGTGGTCAATCAGTTCGTCGTAGTCGGCGGCACGGTACAGGCCAAAGCCGTTGGGGCGGGCACCGCCCTTTTCGCCGTGCGCCGGTTCGAGCGCGCTGGCCAGCCGCCAGTGGCGGAAGGCTTTACCCACGGGCGGCTGGATGTCGACCCGGCACGGGGACGCTTCCTGACCAATGACGCGCAGGAAAACGCTGCTGCCGTTGAAGAAGCCGTGTGTCGCATCAAGATGCGCGCCGCGTACCGAGAGATCCCAGGCATAAACCGTGTAGCGCACGGTGAGCGGCTTGCCGGTGGGCTGTGGCGCGGCCTGCCAGGTGTGCTTGTCGCATTTCACGAGGCGCACCGGCTTGCCGTCCGACTCGGCGCTGATGGCGATGATGTGCCGGGCGAAGTCACGGATCAGGTAGCTGCCGGGAATCCACGCCGGCAGGGCAAAGCACTGGCCGTCCGGTGCCGGTTCGGCGACGGTGCACGTGATGTCGTAGTGGTGCGCGGCCGGATTGGCCGGGCGGAGGGTGTAGAGAAGCGGCGACGGAGGCATGGTTGTGCGCGCTGCGCTCAGCGTGCCGCTTCGGCCGCGAAACCGTCCTGCCAGCCGCCGCCGAGCGCCTTGAACAGGCTGACGGCTGCGGTCAGGCGCGCCTGGCGGGCGGCGACCCAGGCGAGCTGCGCGTCGTTGGCACTGCGTTCGGCGTCGAGGACGTCGAGGAAAGCCGAGTAACCGGCCTGATAGCGCTGGCGCGAGATTTCGAGCGTTTTTTGCGCCGCCTCGACGCGCGTCTGCTGCGCGCGCTCGCCGCTGGCGCTCTCGCGCAGGGTGACGAGCGCGTCGCTCACTTCCTTGAAGGCGGTGTGGATGGTGCTCTGGTAGGCGATGAGGCTTTGCTTCTGGCGTGCGCTGGCCTGGTCGATGCGCGCCGAATTGCGTCCGGCGTCGAACAGCGGCATGGCGGCGGCCAGACCGAGCGACCAGGTGCCGGCACCGGCCGTAAACAGGTCGGTCAGGGCGGCGCTTTCACTGCCCAGGCTGCCGGTGAGCGACAGGCTGGGGAACAGCGCCGCTTTGGCAACGCCGATTTGCGCATTGGCCGAGACCAGCGTTTCTTCGGCCTGGCGGATATCCGGGCGGGCTTCGAGCAGTGACGACGGCAGACCGGCCGGCGGTGTCGGCGGCAGCGGGATTTGCCGCAGGTCGCCGGCTTCGAGGCGCAGCTGCGGCTGGGCGGTAAGCTGTCCGAGCAGGCTTTCGGCCAGCGCCCGTTGCCGGCGCAGGTCGGCCTGTTGCGCTTGCGCGGCGGCGAGCGTGCCTTGTGCCTGATGCACGTCGAGCGGCGAGACGGTGCCGCCCTGCAGGCGGCTGTTGGCGATCTCCAGCGCTTTGCGGCGGCTCTCCAGCGTGCTTCCGGTCAGGCTCAGGCTGGCGTCCAGCGCGCGCAGATCGAGGTAGGCGGTGGTGACGGCGCTGGCGATGGAAAGTTCGACCGTGTCACGCGCGTAGCCGCTGGCCAGCAGTTGTGCGCGCGCCGCTTCGTTGGCGCGGCGCAGCTTGCCCCACAGGTCGAGTTCGAAGCTGGTATTGAGCGCGCCCTTGCGGCTGTCGCGCAGGCGCGGCGTGGTCGCCGAGAGCGGGATGGCGGTGCGTTCGCTGTATTGCGTGCGTGATGAACTGGCAGCCAGATCGACTTCCGGGTAGAAGGTGGCACCGGCTTCGCGGGCGACGGCTTCGGCTTCTTCCAGACGCGCTACGGCGGCGAGCAGGTCATGGTTGTTCGCCAGCGCCTGGGCAACGAGGGCGTTCAGGGTGTCGTCCTGAAAGTGCGTCCACCAGGCTTTGTCGATGGCAACGGGCGCCGTCGCCGGAGTCGCTTCGCCTGTTGCGTAGCGCTCGGGCAGCGGCGTTGCCGGGCGCTGGTAGTCGGGGCCGACGGCGCAGCCGAACAGGGCCAGCAGGAGCAGTGTGGAGATGCCGCCGGTGCGGGCGCGGCGCAGGGTGACGGTAGGGGCGGGGCGGCGCATCATGCCTTCTCCTCGGGTTGGCTGGGCGTGGCGTGCGGTGAGTTTGTCGGCAGCGACTTCCTGCGCCCGGACAGCCAGCTGAAGAACATGGGAATGAAAATGGTGGCGATGAAGGTGGCGGCCATCATGCCGCCGAAAACGCCGGTGCCCATCGAACGGCGGGCGGCCGCTCCGGCGCCGCTGGCTTTGACCAGCGGGAAGACGCCGAGGATGAAGGCCATCGAGGTCATGACGATCGGGCGGAAGCGCAGGCGTGCGCCTTCCAGCGCGGCTTCCCGGACATGCAGGCCTTCGGCGCGTTTCTGCGCCGCGAATTCGACGATCAGGATGGCGTTCTTTGCCGCCAGACCGATCAGCACCACCAGACCGATCTGGAAGTAGATGTCGTTGGGCATGCCGCGCAGCATGACGGCGGCCAGCGCGCCGAACAGGGCGAAGGGTACGGCAAGAATCACGGCCAGCGGCAGCGACCACTTTTCGTACTGGGCGGCGAGAATCAGGAACACCATCAGGATGCCGAAGCCGAAGGCGATGGCCGAGGTGGTGCCGGTGCGTTTCTCCTGGAACGCCTGTCCGGTCCACTCCAGCGTGTAGCCGGAAGGCAGGGTTTCCCTGGCCACCTGCTCGACGATCTTGATGGCATCGCCGGTACTCACCTTGGGGATCGAGTTACCGAGCACCTTGGCGGCGAGGAAGCCGTTGAAACGTTCCAGCTGTTCGGCACCAAACAGGCGTTTGACCTTGATCAGCGCGGAAACCGGCACCATCTGCCCATCGCTGCTGCGTACATAGACCTTGCCGATGTCTTCCGGTCTGCTGCGGTAGGCGGCGTCGGACTGCAACTGGACGCGGTAGGTGCGGCCGTTGATGTTGAAGTCATTGACGTAGAGCGCGCCGATCGACGCCTGCAGGGTCTGGTAAACCTCGGTGACCGAAACGCCCATGGCGACGGCCTTGGCTTCGTTGACTTCGACCTGCAGCTGTGGCGAGGAGGGGCGGAAGAAGGTGTTGATGCTGATGAGTTGCGGATGCTTCTTCAGCTCCTCCATGAACTGCTGTACGACGCTCGCCAGCTTTTTCGGATCGCTATCGCTGCGGCTCTGGATATAGGCCTCAAAGCCGCCCGCGGCGCCCAGACCGCGGATGGCCGGCGGGTTGAAGACCAGCCCCAGGCCGTCGGGCAGCATCATCCCCTGCCTGGAGAATTTCCTGGCCAGGGTTTCGGCATCCGTGTCGCGCTGGTTCCAGTCGACGAGCGGGATGAACACCGTGCCGGCATTCGGCTTGGAACTGCCGCCGACCATGTCCTGTCCGGCGATGACGAAGACCTGGTCGACCGCCTTGTCCTGGCCGAGCATGGTCTGGAAGCGGTCGCCGGTGGCCCAGGTGCGCTGCAGGCTGGCGCCTTCGGGCAGCATCAGGGCGCTCATCAGGTAGCCCTGATCTTCGGCCGGGACGAAGCCGCCCGGCACGGCGCGGAACATGACGATGCAACCGCCGAGAATGACGATGCAGGTGACGGTGCCGATGATGCGATGGTGCAGCGTCTTGTACACGGTGTCGGTATAGAAGCGGGTCAGCGCCGCGAACGCCCGGTTGAAGGGGCGGAAGAAGGCCGGTTCTTCGTGCTTTTCTTGCAGCAGCAGGGCGCACAGCGCCGGGGTCAGCGTCAGGGCGACGATGCCCGAGAGGGTGACCGAAATGGCGACGGTGACGGCGAACTGCTGGTAGAGCTTGCCGGCGATGCCGCCGAGGAAGGCGACTGGAATGAACACCGCACAGAGCACCAGAACAATCGCGATGACGGCGCTGGATACTTCGCGCATGGCCTCGATGGCGGCTTCGCGCGGCGCCATCTTGTGATCCCACATCAGGCGTTCGACGTTCTCCAGCACGACGATGGCATCGTCAACAACGATGCCGATGGCCAGCACCATGGCGAACAGGGTCAGGGTGTTGATCGAGAAGCCGAACAG
>CAYTWY010000046.1:8811-12740 GCA_964440925.1 uncultured Propionivibrio sp.
CGGCACGGCGACGAGCGGAATCAGCGTGGCGCGCCAGTTCTGCAGGAAGAGGAAGACCACCAGCGCCACCATGACCAGGGCTTCGATCAGGGTATGCACCACTTCGCTGATCGAGGCCTGCACGAACTGGGTGGTGTCGAACGGCACCACGTAATCCATGCCGGGCGGGAATTTCTGCTTCAGTTCTTCCATGCGGGCGCGCACCCGCTTGGCCACTTCCAGCGCGTTGGCGCCCGATTGCAGGAAGACGCCGATGCCGACCACCGGTTTGCCGGTCAGGTAGGTGTTGGAATCGTAGTTTTGCGAGCCGAGTTCGACGCGCGCCACATCCTTGAGGTAGAGCGTGCCTTTGGTGCCCGAGGCGCGAACGACGATGTTGCCGAATTCTTCCGGTGTGCTCAGGCGCCCCTTGGCGGTGACCGTATAGACCAGCTGCTGTCCCTTCGGCGCCGGTTCCTGGCCGATCTTGCCGGCCGCGTTCTGCTTGTTCTGGGCGGCGATGGCGGCGGAGATTTCACTGGTGGTGACGCCCAGTTGCGCCATGCGGTCGGGCTTGAGCCAGACGCGCATCGAGTAATCCTGCGCCCCGAAGATCTGCGCGTCACCGACGCCGGGGAGGCGCTTCAGGTCATCGATGATGTTGGTCAGCGCGTAATTCGACAGGTAGAGCGTCGACAGGCTCTTGTCCGGCGAAATGAGGGTGTTGACCATCAGGATGTCGTTCGAGCGCTTGCGCACGGTTACCCCGTACTGGCGCACGACATCGGGCAGGCGCGGTTCGGCCGCCTTGACCCGGTTGTTGATGTTGACCGTCGCCATGTCGACGTCGGTGCCGACTTCGAACGAGGCGGTGATGCTCATCGTACCGTTGGAGGCCGAAGAAGAATTGAAGTAGATCAGATTCTCGACGCCGGAGAGCTGTTCCTCGATCGGCGCGGCGACGGTCTTGGCCAGCGTTTCGGCCGAAGCGCCGGGATAGGTGGCGGAGATGACCACTGTCGGCGGGGTGATTTCCGGATACTGGGCGACGGGCAGGCCGAGTGCCGCCATGATGCCGGCGATGACGATGATGATCGAGATGACCGACGAGAAGATCGGCCGGCTGATGAAAAAGCGAGACATGATGAGCGCCTGTTTCCTTTCTGCCGCCGCTTACGGCCTGGCTTGCGCCGTGGGTTGCGGGGTGGCGGGGGCGGCCGGGGTGCTGCCCGGTGCGGCCGGAGCGCCGGGCTGGGCGCCGGGCGCGTGCGGGGCAACGCTGGCACCCGGCTTGAGCTTCATCAGGTTGTCGACGATGACCTTGTCGCCGGCCTGCAGGCCCTGCGTCACGACCCAGTGGCTGCCCTGCCATTCGGCGGCCTGTACCGGGCGCGGGACAACCGTGTTGTCGGCACCGGCGAGCATCACCAGACGCGCCTGCTCGGTCTGCACCACCGCCGCTTGCGGTACCAGGAAAACGCCTTTTCGTTCGCTGGCCAGCAGACGCACGCGCACGAACTGACCGGGACGTAGCGCCCCGTCCTTGTTGTCGAACTCGGCGCGCAGCTGCTGCGTGCCGAGGCTGGTATCGATGTTCGTGGCGAGGAAGTTCAGTTTGCCGCGCTGCTTGTATACGCTGCCGTCGGGCAGTACCAGCTCGACGGCGCTGACCATGCCTGGCTTTAGCTGGCCGCCGGGCAGGTTGGCGGCCTCGGATTCGGACAGCCCGAAGCGCACCCACATCGGATTCGTCTGATAGATGAGTGTGAGCGGTGTGGCGTCGCTGCTGCCGACGAGATTGCCTTCGGATTTGAGCGTCAGCCCCGATGTTCCGGCGACCGGCGCGGTGACCGTGGTCCACGACAGATTCAGTTGCGCCTGGTGCAGGGATGCCTGTGCCACGGCGTTGGCCGAGGCGGCGTCATCGAATTCCTTCTGGCTGATCGCTTGTTGCGCCAGCAGACCCTTCAGGCGCGCTTCTTCGCGTGCCGTCTGCTCGGCGCGCGCCCGGGCTTCGGCCAGGGCGTTGGCGTAAGGCGCCGGGTCGATCAGGAACAGCGGTTGCCCGGCCTTGACCGGTGCGCCTTCGGCGTACAGGCGCTTGAGCAGCAGACCGCCGACGCGGGCGCGCACTTCGGTTTCCCTGGCGCCTTCGGTCTGCGCCATGACCTCGATCACGGTGGGCAGGTTCTGTGGCTGCATTTCCACCACGCTGACCGGCAGCGCCGGCGGCGCGGCGGGCGGCGCGTTGTTGCCGGAACAGGCGCACAGGGCGAGGAGCAGGGTCGGGACGAGGGTGGCGTGAGGGCGCGCGCAGGCGCGGCGGGAAGAGGTGTAAGACATGGGGAGAACTCCTGACTTGGACCGGGAGAGTATACCGGCTGCGCCGGGGGCATGTATTTCGAATTGTTTCATCGGCGCAGCACGACCTGCCCCTGATGCACTGATCGTGCTGCAGGCGGAGGCGGAAAATCAAGGCGGCAATGGATTCGAGCTCTGTGCTGTCGCTGGCGCGCGCATCAATCATCCGGCGGAATCGTCCTGAACCGGGGTATCAGAAAAAAAACCGGGCATAGATTTCAAGTCGGCGGCTGGCCGTCTTTTCACCGAATTCGGTGTGCGAGGCGCCTTCGAGAAAGAAAGCCCTGGCGCGCAGTTCAACGTTGTTGAACCCGGTATAGCTGACTTCCGGAACAAGCTGCCAGCTGTGATCCCTGAGGTTGGTCATGGCGGTCAGTGCTACGCCCCCATAGACCCAGCCGAACGGCTCGGAGAGGCTGGCTTTTGCGTACAGGTAATCGCTTCCCGGATTGGCCCGGGCATAACCGGACTGTGCCACGCGGCGCGCTTTTTCTTCCATGGCCGGTGCCGCCCCGTTGGCCAGTGCCGCGTCGAGGAACGTGTAGTAGTCATCCAGTTTTCCGGCGTTGTAACCCAGGCCGTTGTGGTAATACTCGACGATCCAGGTCACTTCGCTTTGCGTCAGATAGCGCAAGCCGAGGAGCCAGGCGGTGGCGTCGGATTTGTCTTGCCGCATGACCCCGGTGGCCGAAACCGTGTTGCGCGGCGCATCGAGGAAGCGTGCCCACTCGCCATGGACTTCCAGTGCCGAACCAAAATTGCGGGAAAAATCGACACCAAAGCCCTGGGACTTCGCCCCCTTGCCGCGCCACAACAGATCGATGTCGGTATCCCCGGCGAGCAGATATAGCTTTGCGGCGGGATTGAGGTCATTTCCCGCACCGAAATCCTTGTTCAGATTGCTTCCGTTGCCTGGCACGATGAAACCGCTGAGACCGACGGCGCTGACCGGGCCGCTGAGGCTTTTCGTCCATTCCACGCCCGCCATCACGAAGCCCTCGCGCGACGATTGCGGATCGGACGCATCCTTTGGCCGCTCGATGAAGCCGACCGGGTTCCAGGCGTACCCCTTGCCCCAGCGCTGCACGCGCTTGCCGAGATCGACGGTGAGGCCGGGGCCGGCGCTCCAGCGCAAGCCGCCGTCCATTACCGTGCCTTGATCCGAGGCGCTGGCCAATTGATCGGTGGCGTGAAATGCCTGCGCGCGCATATCGACAACGACCGGATCGAGATTGAGCTTGCCCGAAAGCTCCAGCGTGGTGGTGTTGCGCAGCAGATGAGCGCGCCGCTCTTTGCCGGGATAAGCGAGCTTATAGCCGGGGCTGTTGCTGCGCATCGTCAGCCCTTCTTCCTTCTGCTCCAGGTAGCCGGAGAACTCGAAGGTCTTCTTTTCGAATTCTGCCGCGTCGAAGGTGAATTCTTCAGCCCGCGCGGACAGGAGAGTCATCGCGCCAACAGCCAACGCGACGACCTGATACCTCATTTGCGCAATTCTTCCATGCGCGACATGAAGCCTTGCGTAAATACCTCGTTCGGGAATTCCTTCTTTTTTAATCCGGAATAGAGCATCACCGACTTGTAGCCCTTGT
>CAYTWY010000047.1:0-12732 GCA_964440925.1 uncultured Propionivibrio sp.
GAAGCAGAATCCTTCGAGGAAGCCGATCAGCTTCGCGATATCAATACCCCGGAGCGTTTACTGCAGTCGAAGCAGATCGGTCAGACTATCAGCGCGGCGATGGAGGCCTTGCCGGATGAACTGCGCAGCGCGATTGTGTTGCGTGAAATCGATGGTCTGAGTTATGAGGAAATCGCCGAGGAAATGGGGTGTCCGATTGGTACTGTCCGTTCGAGAATTTTTCGTGCACGCGAGGCGGTGGCGGAGAAATTACGCCCCTTGCTCGATACAGCCCCTGATCAACGTTGGTAATCAGGCATAGCGATGATTGGAGTAACAGGAACGGTGGTTTCTCTTGACGGCGATTATGCTTTCGTCCGTATGGACGAGGTGGGCTGTGGCCGGTGTCATGAGGAAGGCGGGTGTGGTGGCAACAATATCGGCAGAATGTTTTGTTCCTCGCCGCGTCTGTTCCGTGTTCGCAATCCGGGAAAGTCAGCCGTTGGCGATCATGTAAGTATCGTCATTGAAGCGGGTGTTGTTCGGCGCAGCGCTGCCTTGGCGTATGGTTTGCCCTTGCTGCTATTGTTCCTTGGCGCTTTCTCGGGACTTTTTTTTGCCGGAGAGACCGGCGCCATTATCGGCGCCGTTCTTGCCTTATCCTGTTCCTGGCTTGTTTTGCGACGCTTTGACCGTTTGCGTCCCCCGAACCAAGGGGTGGAAGCGTATATCAAACCCTGATCGTGTGCGATTAGCGCGCGTTTTTTCCCGGACAGGCAATGTGCGGTTCAGCAAAGTCCGTGATTATTTGAGTAAAATCGGCTAAAATCCGCGCCTTCTGGCAGATCAAACAAGGGTGCCCGCCGGCACCCTTTTTTTCAGGTGCGACTTGCTCGCAACAGTAAAAATACGATGCAAATGCAACACATTAGAAATTTTTCCATTATTGCCCATATCGATCACGGCAAATCTACGCTTGCTGACCGGATTATTCATCTGTGTGGCGGATTGTCCGACCGGGAAATGGAAGCTCAGGTTCTCGACTCAATGGACATTGAGCGGGAACGCGGGATCACCATCAAAGCCCAGACGGCTGCTCTTCAGTATAAATCGCGCAGCGGGGATGTTTTTAACCTGAATCTGATTGATACGCCGGGACACGTTGATTTCTCCTATGAAGTGTCTCGCTCGCTATCCGCGTGCGAAGGTGCTTTGCTGGTTGTCGATGCGTCGCAAGGGGTTGAGGCACAGACTGTCGCTAATTGCTATACGGCTATCGAGCTCGGTGTCGAGGTTCTGCCGGTACTGAACAAGATTGATTTGCCTTCTGCCATGCCGGATAACGCACGGCAGGAGATTGAGGACGTTATCGGTATCGATGCGTCGCGTGCCATTCTTTCCTCGGCAAAAACCGGTCTGGGTGTTCAAGACATCCTGGAAGCCATCATTGAGCGGATTCCTGCCCCCCAGGGGGATCCCGAAGCACCGCTAAAAGCTTTGCTGATTGATTCATGGTTTGACAACTATGTCGGGGTCGTCATGCTGGTTCGTGTCGTCGATGGGACGCTGCGACCCAAGGATAAAATTCGCCTGATGGCTTCCGATTCAACTCATTTGTGTGAACAAGTGGGGGTGTTTACTCCGAAAGCCCTGCAGCGTGATGCGCTGCGTGCCGGTGAGGTGGGCTACATCATCTCCGGGATCAAGGAGCTCCAGGCAGCCAAAGTAGGGGATACGGTGACTCTGGTCGACAATCCGGCCGTAGAAGCGTTACCCGGTTTCAAGGAAATCAAGTCGCAAGTGTTTGCCGGGCTTTATCCCGTCGAGTCGAATCAGTATGACGCGCTTCGCGAGTCACTGGAAAAACTCAAGCTGAACGATGCCTCGTTGCACTATGAACCCGAGGTTTCGCAGGCGTTGGGGTTTGGTTTCCGTTGCGGTTTTCTCGGACTCTTGCACATGGAAATCGTGCAGGAGCGCCTGGAGCGCGAGTTCGATCAGGATTTGATCACGACGGCTCCGACCGTGGTTTATCAGGTTCTGATGCGTGATGGTTCTGTCGTCGAGGTCGAGAATCCGGCCAAATTGCCGGATCTGACGAAAGTGCAGGAAATCCGCGAACCCATAATCACGATTACGGTATTCGTTCCGCAGGATTACCTCGGGAACGTGATCACGCTGTGCAACCAGAAGCGCGGCAATCAGGTCGACATGACCTACCATGGGCGTCAGGTGCAACTGATTTATGAGATGCCGATGGCCGAAGTGGTCATGGATTTCTTCGACAAGCTGAAATCGGTTTCTCGCGGGTATGCTTCGCTCGATTACGAATTCAAGGAATTCAGAGCGTCCGACGTGGTTAAGCTGGATATTCTGATCAATGGCGAAAAAGTCGATGCCCTGTCCATGATTGTGCATCGCGCTAATTCGGTTTACCGTGGGCGCGAACTGGCGGCCAAGATGCGACAACTGATTCCGCGCCAGATGTACGATGTAGCCATCCAGGCGGCAATCGGATCGAACATCATCGCCCGCGAAAACGTCAAGGCCATGCGCAAGGATGTACTCGCCAAATGCTATGGCGGCGATATTACGCGCAAGAGGAAACTGCTGGAAAAACAGAAGGCCGGCAAAAAGCGTATGAAGCAGGTCGGGTCGGTTGAAATTCCGCAGGAGGCTTTTCTTGCTGTCTTGCGGATAGAAAAGTAAGGAGTGGCCGAGTGAATTTTGCTTTGATTCTGTTTTGTCTTTTGTTGCTTAGCGGCTCGATCTGGGTGGCCGATGCGTTTGTTTTCGCAAAACGCCGTCTTCCTAGTGACAAGGAGCCTTGGTGGGTCGAATATGGGGCGAGTTTTTTCCCCGTCATCCTGCTGGTTTTTATCTTGCGTTCGTTTGTCGTCGAACCGTTCAAGATTCCTTCGGGGTCGATGATTCCGACGCTTCAGGTGGGTGATTTCATTCTCGTCAATAAATTTGCTTACGGTGTGCGCCTGCCGATTCTTAACAAGAAAATCGTTAATATCGGTGAACCTCAACACGGGGATGTGATGGTTTTTCGTTATCCGGTTGATCCTTCGGTCGATTATATCAAGCGGGTGATCGGTGTCCCCGGAGATATGGTGACGTATCAGAACAAGCGGCTTAGCATTAACGGAAAACCGGTCGAGATGGCGATGCTTGACGATTATCTGCATCCCGAAAGACTTTATTACTCAAAACAATATGTCGAGAAAACCGGGAATGTCGAACACAAGGTTTTGAACGATGAAGATGTTCCCGCCTTTGTTGTCGATGCGGCCCAGTTTCCGTACCGCGACAATTGTCACTACAACAATGCAGGAGTAACCTGCAAGGTGCCTGCCGGGCATTATTTCATGATGGGTGATAACCGCGATAATAGTCGCGACAGTCGCTTCTGGGGGTTTGTCCCCGAGGAAAATATTGTCGGCAAGGCGTTTTTTGTCTGGCTTAATTTCGGCGATATCCGCCGTATTGGTTCGTTCAACTAGATGGGTGGAAGAATGAAAAAACAACACGGCGTGGCCCTGTCCGGTCTTTTGTTCTGGGGGGTCGTGATCAGTCTGGTGGCTGTGCTTGGCATGAAAGTCGGCCCCGAATATATCGATTACTTTAAAGCGATAAAGAGCGTTAAGGCCATCTCGGGGCAGTCTTCAGGGAAGACAGTTACCGAGATTCGTGCCGCATTCGACAAATATGCGGACGTTAATTACCTGAAAGGAATAACAGGCGCCGATCTCGATATTTCGAAGGAAGGCAGCGAGGTTGTCATCGCTTTTGCTTACGAGAGGCGCATTCCTTTGTTTTATAACGTCAGCCTGCTGATTGATTTTCAGGGGTCGTCTTCCGGGAATGAATGAGTTGAACGGGATGCCCCCGCGGCTTGAACAGGCGTTGGGGTACCGCTTTTCCGATGCTCAGCTCCTACAAATGGCGTTGACGCACCGAAGTCATGGCCTCCCGCATAATGAGCGCCTTGAGTTCATTGGTGATTCGATCCTCAATTGTGTCGTTGCGCGCCAGCTTTTCGAGCGTTTTCCTGACTTGGCCGAGGGGGATTTGTCGCGTTTGCGTGCTAATCTGGTGCGACAGGATAGCTTGCACCAGCTGGCGCAGAAATTGGCGCTTGGTCAGTTTTTGCGCCTTGGAGAAGGCGAATTGAGAAGCGGCGGTGCACAGCGGCCTTCGATTCTGGCGGATGCCCTGGAGGCTTTATTCGGAGCTGTCTGGCTGGATGCCGGATTTGTTGCGGCAAGTCAGGTGATCGAGCGGCTTTATGGTGAAATGCTTGCGGCCATTGTCCCTGGGCAGGCGATTAAGGATGCTAAGACAAGGTTACAGGAATATCTGCAAGGCAGGCGCCTGTCGCTGCCGAAGTATTCCCTGATGGCGACTGAGGGTGAGGCGCATGCCCAGAATTTCAGGATTTCCTGCACGATTGATGCCTTGCACGTACAAACCGTAGGTAGCGGAACGAGTCGCCGCACTGCCGAACAAATGGCTGCCGAACGTGCCCTGGAAAGATTGCAATCCCAATGAATACGCTGAAATCCGGATATATCGCCATTGTCGGGCGTCCCAATGTCGGCAAATCGACGCTGCTTAACCGTCTGATTGGCGAGAAGATCAGCATTGTGTCGCGCAAGGCGCAAACGACGCGGCACCGCATTATGGGAATCCTTACCCGCCCGGAGGCGCAGTACGTCTTTGTCGATACGCCGGGTTTCCAGACCAAGCATGGCAATGCCCTCAACCGGGCGATGAATCGTGGCGTTACGCAAGCCTTGGCAGATGTCGATGTGGTTGTTCTTGTCGTCGATGCGGATCGTTTTGATGCCAAGGATAAGGCGGTCATCAAGTTGCTCCCCGATGATCGTCCGGTGATTCTGGCGGTCAATAAAGTCGACCGATTCAAGGAGAAAAACAAGTTGCTCCCGCTCCTCTCGGTACTCTCGGAACAACATGGCTTTGCCGCCATCATTCCGGTTAGCGCGGCCAAGGGCAGTCAACTCGATGAATTGCTTGGCGAGATCCGTAAACATTTGCCGTACGAGGAAATGCTGTTCGGTGAGGATGAAATTACCGATAAAAGTGAGAAATTCATCGCTTCCGAATACATCCGCGAAAAAATCTTTCGTTTGATTGGCGATGAACTGCCATATTCGGCGACGGTTGAAATCGAAAAATTCGAGCAGGAGCCGTCCTTGCGGCGGGTCAGTGCCGCAATTGTTGTTGATCGCGAGGCGCATAAGGGGATCGTCATCGGCAAGGGTGGAGAAATGCTCAAGCGGATTGCCTCCGAAGCTCGTCAGGATATGGAGCGCCTGTTTGGTACCAAGGTTTTTCTTGAAGTGTTCGTTAAAGTCAAGTCCGGCTGGAGCAACGATGATCGCTTGCTCAAGAGTCTCGGTTACGAATAGATTCCAGGCGGAGATTCGAAACGATGCAGCGAAGCAAGGTCGACGGTCAGCCAGCCTTTGTTTTGCATAGCTACCCGTTTCGGGAAACCAGTCTCATCGTCGAAGCATTTTCTCGTGATTTCGGCCGGATAGCGTTGCTGGCTCGAGGAGCGCGTCGCCCGCGTTCCGTCTGGCGTGGTTTGTTACTGGCTTTTCAGCCGCTGGAGCTTGGGTGGTCCGGAAAGGGAGAAGTGCACACCCTGATGAAGGCTGAATGGCAAGGCGGACAGCCTTTGCTGATGGGGAAAGCCCTGTTTTGTGGTTATTATCTCAACGAATTGCTGATGCATCTCTTGCCGCGCGAGGATGCGCATGAGGGCTTGTTTCTTGTTTATGCAGAAATACTGCGGCGTTTTTCCCATGCGTTGAAAGAAGCCGATCTGCGCCTTTTCGAGCGCGCCCTCTTGCAAGAGTTGGGGTACGGACTGTCACTGGAGTACGATGCCCGTGGCGTGCCCGTTGACCGGAACGGCTACTATGCGTACGAGATCGAAAACGGTCCGGTGCGTTTGCTGCAGGCGGGGGATCCCCCTCTCTCGGTGCGAGGCAAAACATTGCTGGATTTGGCGCAAGATGATTTTGCCGATCCGCGTTCTTTGCAGGAGGCCAAGCAATTGATGCGGGCGTTGATTGCCCACTATACGGGGGGCAAGGGGCTGGAAACGCGCAAGATTTTTATGGGGTTACAGGAATTATGATTGAACTGGGCGTAAATATCGATCACGTGGCGACGATTCGCCAGGCGCGCATGACCTATGAGCCGGAACCGGCATGGGCTGCAGTCGAAGCGCATCTGGGCGGAGCGGACGGCATTACCGTTCATCTGCGCGAGGATCGTCGCCATATCCAGGATGCCGATGTCGAGAAACTGCGCACGCTGACGCAGATCAAGCTGAATCTGGAAATGGCCGCGACCGACGAGATGGTCGCGATCGCATGCCGTCTCAAGCCGGAAATGGCCATGCTAGTGCCTGAAGGGCGGCACGAAATCACCACTGAAGGCGGTCTGGACATCATTGCCCAGGAAGCCAAGCTGAAGAAGGCGGTTGATCGACTCACGGAGGCGGGGATTATCAGCAGCGTGTTCATCGACGCGGAACTTGACCAGATCGACGCCGCGGCACGCATTGGTGCGTGTGTCTGCGAGATTCATACCGGGCCTTATGCGCATGCTTTTCACACTCGGGGGCGCGATTGCGAAAGTCCTTGCGTGCTGGCTGAAATTGAAAAGATTCGTCTGGCCGGGGAGGCGATTTGCGCGCATGGAATGCGCTTTAATGCCGGGCATGCGCTCAATTATTTCAATGTGCAACCGATTGCCCGCCTGTCCGGTATTCGCGAGTTGCATATCGGGCATGCCATCGTCTGTCGGGCAGTGTTTGTCGGCCTGCGCGAAGCCGTCAGGGAAATGAAGAATTTGATGCGCGAAGCGCAGATTTTCGCCAAATGATCTTCGGTACAGGAACCGATATCGTTGCCGTACGGCGTCTATCCAGACTTTATGAACGTCACGGCATTCGTGCGCTGGATAAATTACTGGCACCGTCCGAGCGCGTCGATTTCGACAGGGCGGCCGAGTCGGCGCGGTTTCTGGCCAAACGCTTTGCGGCGAAAGAGGCTTTCGGCAAGGCATTGGGGCTGGGCGTGGCTGCTCCGGCAACGCTGCCGAATATCGCTGTGGCGCATGATGACTTAGGAAAGCCGTTTTTTCATTATGCGCCGGCGCTTGCCCGGTTCATGCATGAGCGTAATTTAGCGGCCCACCTTTCAATCAGCGATGAAGCCGATTATGCGCTGGCCTTTGTGATTATCGAAAGTACATGAACGATACGGTTATCTTGCCGCATGGGCCGTTAATGGTCGATATTGCCGGAATCGAGCTTACCGAGCCTGAACGTCAGCGCTTGAAGCATCCGCTTGTCGGGGGGCTGATCCTGTTTTCACGCAACTATCAGTCGCCGCAACAACTTTCGCGGCTTACCGCCGAAATCCATGCGCTGCGTTCGCCGCCGTTGTTGATTGCCATCGACCACGAGGGGGGCAGGGTACAGCGTTGTCGTGAGGGGTTTACCCGTTTGCCGCCGATGCGTGAGCTCGGCCGGTTATGGGAAAATTCGCCGCAGAAAGCGGTACGGGCGGCGCGCGATATCGGTTTTGTTCTCGCTGCCGAATTGCGCGCCTGTGGCGTTGATTTTTCCTTTACACCAGTTCTCGATCTTGACTGGCAGCGCAGCGCGGTGGTGGGCAACCGTGCCTTTCACGCTAGTCCGGAGGTTGTCGTGACCTTGGCCGGGGCGCTGGTCGAAGGTTTGCACCGTGCCGGGATGGGCGCTTGCGGCAAGCATTTTCCGGGACATGGCTGGGCGGAAGCCGACTCGCATGTTGCCATTCCGACGGACGAACGTTCCGTGGTCGCGCTACAGACGGATATCGAACCCTATCGTCGGCTGAGGCTCGATGCGGTGATGCCGGCGCATGTTATCTATCCCTCCGTCGATAAAGAATCTTCAGGATTTTCAAATTATTGGCACTGTTATTTAAGAAATAACGTAAAGTTTGAAGGCGTAGTTTTCAGCGACGATTTGTCAATGGAAGGGGCTCGTGTGGCCGGCGATGTGGTTGCACGAGCCGAGGCTGCCTGGGCTGCCGGTTGCGACATGCTGCTGGTGTGCAATGCACCGGGATCGGTAGAGGATGTGCTGACGCGATGGCATCCGCAATTCGATCCGGTTCGTTCGGCGAGGATCGCACGTCTTCTTCCTGCCCCTATGGCGGAAGATTTTTCGAACGATGCCGGCTATCTTGCCGGGGTTCGCATCTGCGGCGAGTTGCTCAATGGCTGAGAGCGGCGTGCGGTGAATAACAAATGAAAAGGCAGCCTGGGCTGCCTTTTTTGAAGCATGCTGACAAACCCCGTCTATTTGACGCGGGCGCGGTATTCATCGGTGCGGGTGTCGATTTCAATCTTGTCGCCGATTTCTACGAAAGCCGGAACCGGTAGTTCGAAGCCGGTGGTGATACGCGCAGGCTTCATGACCTTACCCGAGGTGTCGCCCTTGACAGCCGGCTCGGTGTAGGTGACTTCGCGCACGAGAACGGTTGGCAGTTCGACCGAGATTGCCTTGCCGTTGTAGAAGACGACTTCGCAGGCCATGCCGTCTTCGAGGTATTTGAGCGCATCTTCCATGTACTCGGCTTCGATTTCGTACTGGTTGTACTCGACGTCCATGAAGACGTACATCGGGTCGGCAAAGTAGGAGTAGGTAACTTCCTTGCGATCGAGTTGGACGACATCAAACTTGTCGTCGGCTCGATAGACGGTCTCGGAGGGGGCGCCGGTGAGCAGGTTCTTCATCTTCATCTTGACGACGGAGGCGTTGCGTCCCGACTTGCTGTATTCAGCTTTCAGGACAACCATGGCATCGTTGCCGACCATGAAGACGTTGCCGGCACGGAGTTCTTGAGCGGTTTTCATAATGGTTCAGGGTTCCAGTAAAATCGGACGGGAAAATTTAGCCGCGCATTATACCTTGGAACGGCAGAAACGCACTAGGGAACTGCATAAATCTTCCTGTTTTGACTGGATTTTTGCCCATTTTTCGGCATGAGCGCGCAATTCCGGCAACGTGTTTCTCCATTGTTGCCATAACGCAGCGGAAAAGTGCCCGGGGCTGCCATTGCCGTTCCACAGCGAATGGATGCTGCGCAAGGCTTCAAGCGCGCAGGCGGATAAACCGCTGCCGTAAAGATCGAGAAAGGCCTCGAGTTTGGCCAGATGCGCTGCCTCACCCTGCGGGTAGATATGCCAGAGAAAGGGTTTTGCCGCCCACTGGGCGCGTACGAAAGAATCTTCGCCACGGACGCAATTGATGTCGCATGACCAGAGGAGGCGATCGTAATCGGTTTGTGTCACAAAGGGAAGAATACGAATCTCCAGCGATCGACGGCGGACGACGTCGCCGCTTTGCAGGGTCTGTCCGGAAAAATATTCAATATCCGGCAGGGTGCGTGTGGCTGGCGCCAGGCAGCAGACCGGAATGTCGCCTTGAGACCAAATGTCGAGTAATTCGCGAATTGCCGGGTTTTCATAGGCAAACAACGAGACCGATAAGCCTTCGGAGGGAAGAGGGGACTGTCCGATGGAAGTCCAGAACAGGTCTTGTTCTTCCGTAGAGGCGCAAAAAAGTTGCCGTTGCTGTTCCAGCCCCTTTTCGCGTAATAAACCGCCGGTGTTGGTTTTGAAGCCGGGGAAAAAGAAGTATTTCGTTAGCGGCAGGCGCGGGTGGGGCGAGGGGAGTGCATGGCAACCCGAAACCCAGTTTTCCGCGCTCAGATAATCCAGGTTGATCCATATGGGGCGGGGAATTCTTCTGGCCATGGCTTCGACGAAGCGTTCCGGCAAATGGCAGGCGAAAGCCTCAATGACGACGTCTCCGGGCGGGGTTTCCGGAAACTCTTGCGTCCATGCGCGAACGTCGATGCCACAGACACTCTGGATGGCTTGCCGAGGATCGATTTCGGGACAAAAGTGCTGAAAGACGGGAAGCGCATCGACCCATAGACGTACTTCGGCGCCATGTTCGCGGACCAACTGGCGAGCCAGGCGCCAGCAGACACCAATGTCGCCGTAATTGTCGATGACGTTGCAGAAAATGTCCCAGTGGAGCGTTCGGTCGCAGACAGGCATGGCACTAAGGCGTGATAACATCAATGCGGATATCGTACCGTCTTGCGCCCATGGACGAAACCTTTGACCCCAAAAAATTGCTGGCAAATCTGACCGAATTGCCGGGCGTGTACCGCATGCTCGACGCTCAGGGCAAGGTTCTTTACGTGGGCAAAGCCAAGAATCTGAAGAAGCGGGTGGCTTCCTATTTCCGGGAGAACCTTGCTAGTCCGCGGATTGCCCTGATGGTGGCGCAAGTTGCGCAGATTGAAACCACGGTCACCCGTTCGGAAGCTGAAGCACTGCTTCTGGAAAACAACCTGATCAAGAGCCTAGCGCCGCGCTATAACATTCTTTTCCGCGACGACAAATCTTATCCTTATATTGTCATTACTCGTGACGATTTTCCCCGTCTGGGCTTTTATCGTGGCCATACAGATCGCAGATCCGATTTTTTCGGGCCTTTCCCTTCTTCATCGGCTGTACGCGAGAGCATCAATTTGCTCCAGAAGATGTTTCGCCTGCGTACTTGTGAGAATACGGTGTTTGCCAACCGGTCGCGCCCTTGTCTGCTTTACCAGATCAAACGATGTTCGGGCCCCTGCGTTGGCCTGATTGATCCGGAGAAATATGCACAGGATGTGCGAATGGCGTCTCTTTTCTTGCTTGGTCGTGGGCAGGAAATTATCGATCAGCTGGAAGTTTCCATGGATAAGGCGGCTGCAGCCCTAGCCTTCGAGCAGGCGGCGACCTACCGCGATCAGATCCAGTCGTTGCGCCAGATTCAGGACAGGCAATTCATCGAGAGCGGGAAGAGCGAGGACGTCGATATCGTCGTCGCCGTTGAGGCGTACGGAATGGTTTGCATCAATCTGGCCATGGTTCGCAATGGCCGGCATTTGGGCGACAAGCCGCAATTTCCGAGTAACGCCACGGGAAGTCCGGCAGCGGAGGTTCTGTCCGCCTTTTTGGCGCAGCACTACGTAGTGCATCCGCCCCCCGTAGCGATCTATCTCAATTGCCCTCTGCCGGATAACGAATTTAAGGAAGTTCTCCCCGCTCTGGGCGGGAGAGCGATATCTGTTTCTGAACCGCGGCAAGTCATGCACAAAGTCTGGGTTGATATGGCCGAACAAAATGCACGGCTTGCCCTTTCGGTGCGACGAAAGACCTCCGAACGACAGGAATACCGCTTGTCGGCATTGCGCAAGATTCTCGGCGTAGAGAGCGAGGAGGGGGGCGAAGTGCGGATTGAGTGTTTTGATATCAGCCATACGCAAGGAGAATCGACCGTTGCGTCGTGCGTCGTCTATCAGGGTGACGCAATGAAGAAGTCGGAATACCGGCGTTTCAATATCCGGGGTGTTCGTCCCGGCGACGATTACGCTGCAATGCGCCAAGCAGTGATGCGCCGTTATGAACGCGTGGTCAGTGGCGAGAGTTGTGCGCCTGATCTGATCTTGATTGATGGCGGGAAAGGGCAGATTGCCTCGGCCATTTCCGCCCTGGAAGAACTTGGGCTGGCGCATTTGCCCGTGGTTGGTGTTGCAAAGGGGGGGGCGCGCAAGCCGGGACTGGAAAATCTTGTTTTCGCAGATGGGCGCGAACCGGTACAATTGGCAACGGAACATCCGGCGTTACATTTGATCCAGGAAATACGCGATGAGGCGCATCGTTTCGCAATCAGCGGACATCGTGCGCAACGCGGCAAGACCCGAAGAACTTCGCGGCTCGACGAGATCGTGGGGGTTGGACCGAAACGGCGCAAGGCGTTGCTTTCCCGCTTCGGTGGGTTGCAGGGCATTGCCGATGCGGGGGTTGACCAGTTGGCCGCTGTTCCGGGAATAAGTCGAGAACTGGCAAGGACAATTTACACGGCGCTACATTGATGCCCCTGAATATTCCAATTTTCCTGACCTGGCTGCGGATTGTCCTGATTCCGTTGATGGTTGCCCTGTTCTATGTGCCGGAATCCTGGATTCCATTGCTGGAGAGGGATACCGTGGCGATGCTTATTTTTGTCGTGGCCGGGGTAACCGACTGGCTGGATGGTTATTTGGCGCGCCGTCTGAACGAAACCTCCGCTTTTGGTGCTTTCCTCGACCCGGTTGCCGACAAATTGGTCGTTGCCGCTTCGCTGATCATTCTCGTTCATCTCGACCGGCTGGATGGCATTATCGCCATCATCATCATCGGGCGGGAAATTACTATTTCCGCTCTGCGCGAATGGATGGCGCAGATCGGAGCGCATAAAAGCGTGGCCGTATCGATGATCGGCAAAATAAAGACGACAGCTCAGATGGTGTCCATTCCCCTGTTGCTCTATCACCTGCCTTTCATGGGCATCGATACGCAGCGCTTGGGAACCTGGCTGATCTATGTGGCGGCTGTTCTGACGCTATGGTCGATGGGCTACTATATGCGTATGGCGTGGCCGTATCTCGTCGAGACGGAAAGAAAACGCTAGGTAGCGTGAAATACAAAACGCATAAGCGCTGCTTTTCTCTGGAAAGCCTTGACAGCGGTTTTATAGTCTTTATAATGCGCACTCGCTCCACGCGGGAGTAGCTCAGTTGGTAGAGCGATACCTTGCCAAGGTATAGGTCGAGA
>CAYTWY010000048.1:0-12636 GCA_964440925.1 uncultured Propionivibrio sp.
TCGGATCGAGCGCCGCAGCCTTGCGTGCCGGGTAGTAGCCGAAGAAGACGCCGACACCGGCGGCAACGACGAAGGCAACGATCACCGATGCGCCGGAAATGACGATGACCATGTCGGTCAGGGCGTTGATGAGCAGGGCGCTGCCGATGCCAAGCAGCAGACCGACCAGACAGCCAGCAATCGAGATCATGATCGCCTCAAGCAGGAACTGCGCCAGAATATCTTTCTGCCGCGCGCCGATGGCCATGCGGACGCCGATTTCGCGCGTTCTTTCCGTGACTGAGACGAGCATGATGTTCATGATGCCGATGCCGCCGACGAGCAACGATACCGAGGCAATGGCCCCGAGCAGCAGTGACATGACGCGGGTCGTTTGGGCGGCGGAGTCGGCGGCGGCAGCCAGGTTGCGGATGTAGAAATCGCTTTCCTGATCGTCTCGCAGACGGTGGCGCTGGCGCAGCAGGGCGGTGACCGACTTTTCCACGGCGGGCATGGCTTCGGCCGATGCGGCCTGGACGATGATTGAGCGCACCGAGCCGGAAAAGCGCGCCCCGAACAGTTTGCGTTGCGCGGTCAGCAAGGGGACGATGACCGTGTCGTCCTGGTCACGGCCATCGAGATTCTGCCCCTTGGGGGCGAGAACGCCGATGACGACGAAGGGTGTGTTTTTGATGCGGATGGTTTTGCCGAGAGGATCCTCGCCGGGATCGAACAGGTTCTCGACGACGGTTTTGCCGAGAATGGCCACGCGTGCTGCCGAGCGTTGTTCGGTTTCGCCGAAGACGTAGCCTTTGAGCAGGAACCAGGTACGGGCGTCGAGATACGAAGGTGTGGTACCGACGACGGTGGCACTCCAGTTTTTTGCACCATGGACGAGTTGTTGTGTTCCCTGATGGGTCGGGGCGACCTGGGCGATGTCATCAAGTTCGGCGATTTCTTCGGCATCGGCCATCTTCAGCGTGTACCCCTGTCCGCCACCGGAACGGACGCCGTCGGCCTGAGTTGTGCCGGCAATGATGACGTAGAGATTGCTGCCCATGGTCTTGATGGTTTCCGCGACGGCGTATTGCGCCCCCTGACCGATGGCCATCATGATGACTACCGAGCCGACACCAATGACCATGCCGAGCATGGTCAGCATGGTGCGCATGCGGTTGGCGCCCATGGCATGCCAGGCCTCGCCGAGCATCGCTCTCAGCATGGTATGGGTTCCCCGGTGTGTTGTCGGTGTGGAGTGGGGGTGTCGCTGACGATCATGCCATCGAGGAAGCGCACCTGGCGTTTGGCGTGTGCCGCGATGTCCGCCTCGTGGGTCACCAGGACGATGGTGATGCCTTCGGCGTTGAGTTCCGCGAAGAGCGCCATGATCTCCTCGCTGGTGTGGCTGTCGAGGTTGCCGGTTGGCTCATCCGCCAGAATCAGGCTGGGATTGTTGATCAGGGCACGGGCGATGGCGACGCGTTGTTGCTGTCCGCCGGAAATGCGTGAGGGGAGGGACTGGGCGTAGTTCTCGAGGCCGACGCGGGCGAGCATCTGGCACGCTTTCCGGCGCCGCGTTTCGCGGTCGACATGGGAATAGACCAGCGGCAGGCCAACGTTGTCTTCCAGACTCATGCGTTGCAACAGGTTGAAGCCCTGAAAAACGAAACCCAGAGTCCGGTTACGCAGAACCGCCAGTTCGTCGCCCGGCATCTGGGCGACGTTGCGCTGGACGAGGAAATAGTCGCCGTAAGTCGGTGTGTCGAGGCAGCCGAGCAGGTTCATGAAGGTGGATTTGCCGGAGCCGGAGGGACCCATGATGGCGACGAATTCACCGCGCCGGATGGTCAGGTCGACACCCTTGAGCGCCGGAAAGAGCCCGGCCGCAGTGCGGTAGGATTTGCCCAGACCGGTGACGCGAATGATCTCGTCGGAGATGGCGTTCGGCATCAGAACAGCCTCACGCCGATGCTGCTCGGTTTGCCGCTGATGGCGGCGGGGTTGTCGCCGATGATCACCCGGTCGCCTTCTTCCAGGTCGCTGCCGATGAGTTCGGTATTGCGCCCGTCGCTGATGCCCAGCTGGACGCTGATCGGACGGATCGTGTTGCCGTTGACGACATGAACCGTACCGTTGCTGTTGTCGCGTTTCTTGCCGCGGTTTTTTCCGCTGGCGATGGTGCTGCGGTTTGGTTGTTTACTGTTCCTCTTCTCGATGGCTTTTTCTTCAGCCTCCGTCGGTTTGAAGCGCAATGCAGCGTTGGGCACCATCAGGACGTCTTTGCTGTGAGCGACGGCGATGGTGACGTAAGCGGTCATGCCGGGTAGCAGAAGGTGATCCGGGTTCTCCAGCGAGACCCGCACGTTGTAGGTGACAACATTTTGCACGTTGGTGGCGTTCAGGCGGATTTGTTGCACCACCCCGGTGAATTCGCGGCTGGGGAAGGCGTCGACGGTAAAGCGTACTTTCTGCCCTTTCTTGATCTTGCCGATGTCGGCTTCGGAAAAGCTCGAGTCGATGCGCATCTCGGAGAGATCCTGGGCGATTTTGACCAGCGTCGGGGTTTGCAGGCTGGCCGCCACCGTTTGTCCAAGATCGACGACCCGGTCGATGACGACGCCGGACACCGGGGAACGGATGGTCGTGTAGTTGAGGTTGACCTGATCCTTGTCGGCCGATGCGCGCGCTTGCGCCAGTTGTGCTTCCGCCGATTTTCGCGCCTGCACGGCCTGATCGAGTTCCTGGCGGGAGACGTATTCCTGTTCGAACAGCGCCTGCATGCGTTTCTCGTTGGCGCCTGCCAGTTCGAGCGTTGCCGACACGTTGCCGATGCTGGCTGCCGACTGTCGCGCCTGCGCGGCAAGCAGGGAGCGGTCGAGTTGCAGCAGGGGCTGGCCTTTTTCGACCGTGTCGTTGAAATCGACGAAGAGCTTGGAGACGGTGCCGGAAACCTGTGTGCCGACATTGACCAGGACAACCGGGTTGAGCGTGCCGTTGGCCGAGACGGTTTGTGTGATGTTGCCTTTTTTCAGCGTTTCGATGCGGTAACGTTGCTCCGGCGCTTGCGCTGTCTTGTGTTGGTGCCAGGAATAGCCCCCCCAGAGCAGCAGGATGAGCGGTGTGGCGAAAAGTGTTTTTTTGAGGACGGGTTTCATGGCATGGTCGTGTTGGCAGCAGGGTTCAACAAACGGTTGTCGAGAGTGCCGATCGCCCTGGCTAGGGCGGCACGCGAGATATGCCAGTCAAGCATGGCCTGGATGCGTTGTAGACGAGCTGCGGCCAGCGCACTCTGGGCGTTAAGCAGGTTGAGGATGTTGCCGACGCCAGCTTTGTAGCGCCCGAGGGCGACACGCTCGGATTGTTCGGCACTGGCCAGCAGATCGGCACTGGTGCGGATGGTCTGGGTGGCCGTGGTCAGGTTCTGGTAGGCGTTCCATACCTCCAGTGCCACCTGCAGGTGGAGGGCGTCGCGCTGAGCGCCGGCGGCCTCCGCCTTGGCCTGCGCCGAGCGAACCTTGTAGGGCGAGGAGAATCCGGCAAAGAGCGGGATGTTCAGGGTCAGGCCAATGGCGTTGCCATGGCTGCTGTCGTAGCCATCGCTGTCCTTGCTCTTTTGCCAGCTTGGTCCGGCCCCGAGGCTCAGGGTAGGGCGGTCAGCGGCGCGGGCATAAGCGACATTGGCCTGTGCGGCCTGGACTTTCGCTTCGGCGGCACGGAGATCCGGCCGACGCGCACGCGCTTCCTCGATCAGGGTTTCGATATCCTGTGCGAAGGGGGTTTCCGGTATCGCCTGGGGAATGTCAACGAGGCGTAGCGGCGTGCTGGCGCTTTGCCCGATCATCCGGGCCAGGCTGCCTTGCGCCGTTTTCAGTGTCCCTTCGGCTTTGATGCGGGTCAGAGTGGCCTGCGACCAGGCGGTTTGCGCCTGCAGCCGGTCGGCCGGTGTGGCGCTGCCGACCTGATAGCGGACTTCGGCAGCGTTCAGGCTTTCGCGGCTGGCTTTTTCCGATTCAAGGGCAGCAGTGACAGCGGCGCGTGCGGCCTGAACGTTGTAGTAGGACTGTAAAGCGCCGAGAAAGACGGTCTGGACGCTGGCGTCGAGTGTCGATGTGGCGGCGCTTAGCAGCTGACGGGCGTTTTCGAGAGTGGCGGAACGGGCGCCGAAATCGTAAAGCAACCAGGAGAGGGTCAGTGCGGCTTTGTGTTGCTTGCTCTGTTCGGCATCGCTCCGGGCCAGGCTGGTACTGGCCTTGCCATCAAGCACGGGCAGGTAATCGGCTTGCGCTACGCCTACTTGTGCCGCCTGCGCGCGGGCATTGGCCCAAGCCTCGTGCGTGTCCGGGTTCTGGCATAGCGCCAGATCGACAACGCGCAAGGCGTCAAGGACGGTGTCCGGTTGCAAGGGCTTACACGGCTGATGGGCATCGATCCATGGCGCGGAGAGCTGCGGACGCGGTGGAACGAGAGCTTCGTTGCCAAAGGGATCGAAGCCATCGACGGCACGCGCAGTAGAGCAGCCCATTGCGGCAAGGGTGAATAGAACGATTCGCGAGTCCATGGTCAGCCAGACACAATATTTCGGCTAGTATAGCGTCCCTCATCCATTCACCAGACAGGAGGGGTGACGTCTTTGTAAAAAAATGTTTCCACTGTTTTAATCTGTTTCAAGGAATGGTGTCGCATGGCTCTCAAGGCAACAATTTTCAAGGTCGATCTTTCGCTCGCCGATGTCGATCGTAATCTGTACGACAATTTTTCGCTGACCCTGGCGCGCCATCCTTCGGAGAATGACGTGCGCCTGATGGTTCGCCTGCTGGCGTTCATGTGCTATGCCGATGCACGGCTGGAATTCGGCCGTGGCTTGTCGACCGACGACGAACCCGATTTGTGGCGCAAGGAATTGAACGGCGAGATCGATTTATGGCTCGTTGTCGGCCAGCCGGATGAGCGCTGGCTGCGCAAGGCGTCGGGGCGGGCGCGTCGGGTGGTGGTTTTCTCTTACGGTGATCGGGCGGTCGATGTGTGGTGGGAACAGAATCGTCCGGTTTTGCAACGCCTGGAAAATCTTGACGTTTTTCGCCTGACGGCGGATGAGGCGCAGAGTCTGGCCGGTCTGGTTGGCCGCTCAATGAGCCTGCAATGTCTGATTCAGGATGGAGAGGTGTTGCTGACCTGCGAGCAGGGGTCGGTGCGCATCCACCCCGCTGTGCTGCGCCGGTGCGGGTGAATGTGTCGCTGCGTGCCGCCTCTCTGGTGTTTCAGATGTGTGCATTCTTCCGACCCCTGTGGCGGCGTATGCCGATCAGCCAGCTTGTCGCCGCCTCGATGACATACGGCGCGATCGAAGCGATGGCCAGCAAGGCATAGAGTGTGCCCCATTCCAAGTCCCATTCCATGCTCTTCTCCTTCCGTTTCAGGACCCGTGGATTGACGATGGGCAATCAAAACAGTATTGCCCGTTTGCGTTTTTTCCGTTCCCGGATTTGCCCGGCGTACGCCGGGCTTCTTTCTCTCCCGCGCTTGTTTTTACTGATTGGATTTGACTTCCGGGCAAAGGTTCAAGGATACTCTTCGCCTTTTTGTTTCCTCTGAGCGGGTTTGACGCAATGACGCATCGACGGGCTGTGGCGCTGATGGTTTTGACCACTTTCTTGTGGAGTATCGCCGGGGTCATTACCCGGCATCTTGATGCCGAACGCGGTTTCGAAGTGGCTTTCTGGCGCAGCCTGTTCAACGGCGTGGCGTTGAGCGCCGGGCTGTCACTTGCGCGCGGGATGGATTTTTGGCGCGAACTTTGCCGTTCCCGCTGGCCGGTATGGGTGTCCGGGGGGTGCTGGAGCATCATGTTTTCCGCCTACATGATCGCCCTGACCATGATTTCGGTGGCCAGCCTGCTGGTCGCCCTGGCCCTCGGGCCGCTGCTGACGGCGTTGTTTTCCCGCCTCTTTCTCGGTCATCGTTTGCCGCTGCGCACCTGGCTGGCGATTATCGTTGCCGGTTGTGGCATCGTCTGGATGTTCGGGCGGGAAGCCTTGTCCGGGGCTTCGCAAGCGGGCATGCTGATCGCGCTGATGGTACCGCTGGCGGCGGCAACCAACTGGACGACGATGCAGTTCGCTGCACAACGTCAGGCGCCGGGAATTTCCGATATTGACATGTTGCCGGCCGTGCTGATCGGAACCTTGCTCGGGGCAGCAGTCACTTTCCCCTTGGCCTATCCCCTGCAAACCTCGTTTCATGACGTACAGGTTCTTGCCTTTCTCGGTGCGTTCAATCTGGCGATTCCGTGTTTCTTGGTGGTGCGCCTGTCGCGCGAGTTGCCGGCGGCCGAGATTGCCTTGCTCGGTTTGCTGGAAGTGATTTTCGGCATTACCTGGGCCTGGCTGTGGGCGGGCGAGCAGCCCTCGGCCAGCACCCTGACCGGCGGAATGCTGGTGATCGGGGCGCTGCTGGGCAACGAACTGCTGGGACTTGGGAAGCGCCGGATGGGCGCGGCCCTTTAGACGCGGAAACGCGCGACCGATTGACGAAGCTCGCAGGCCAGACGTTCGAGCATGGTCACGTTTTCGTTGGCAGCGTTCAGCGATTGCACCGATTCTTCGAGCATGCTGGAGACCTGTTCGACATTGCGCGCGACGCTGGTGCTGGCCTGGCTTTGTTCGGTTGTCGCCGCCGCCACTTCGCTGATATTGGATAGGGCGACCGAAGACGCTTCGTTGATCTGCTGCAGCGCGGCGCCGGCTTTGTCCACCATGTCTACGCCTGCTGTTACCAGAGGGCTGACCGCATGCATGCTGTTGACCACACTGGTGGTTTCCTCGTGGATGGCGTTGATCATGCCGGTGATCTGGTCGGTGGCCTGTCCGGTGCGTTCGGCCAGCTTGCGTACTTCGTCGGCGACCACGGCAAAGCCGCGCCCCTGTTCGCCGGCACGTGCGGCTTCGATGGCTGCGTTGAGCGCCAGGAGGTTGGTCTGGTCGGCGATCTCCTTGATAACGCGGGCGATGCCGCCGATTTCGCGTGAGCGTTCGACGAGTCCGCCGATCAGTCCCGAAGCTTCGTTGACCTGCGTGGCGGCGCGTTGAATCTGTTCGCTCGCCTTCATTACCATTTCCTGCCCTTGCCCGGCCAGTTCTGTGGTTGCCCGGGCGTTGGCCTCGGTTTCCTTGGCGCTTTGCGAAATATGATCGACGCTGACGGCCATTTCCTCAATGGCCGCTGCGGTCGAAGAAATGGCATCGGACGAGGTTCTGGAAGCGTCGTTTATTTGGGTCATCTGCCGGGAAAGACTGACGGATGCCTGTCCGACCCTGTCGGCGTCGGTTTGGATGGTGGTAATGATCCGGTGCAGATTATTCTGCATCGTTTCGACCGATTCCATCAGGCTGTCGGGCACCTGGGCGTGAATGATTCGGCGCGTCAGGTCGCCTTCGGCGATGGCTTTGGCCGTGCCTGCGGCGTATTCGGGTTCGCCGCCGAGCGTGCGGTAGATTTTCCTTGACATGACGACCACCGCGCCAGTGACGCAAATCAGGATCAGCAGGCCGACGAGCATGAAACGCTGCGCACTCTTCCAGTAGGCATTATCGATATCGTCGGCGAACAGGCCGAAACCGATGATCCAGTTCCATTCGGGAATTTTGACGAGTCCGTTGATCTTGGAAACCTCAACCGCTCCTTTCGGACGGTTGGTTTTGATTTCCACAAGAGCCAGATCGGAGGACTGGACGGCATCCACGTAAACCTGCATCAGTGTGCGTCCGTCGGGCATTTTGTTGCCGAGGTCGATCTGTCCTTCCTTGCGCGTGTCGGGGTGCACCAGAACGGTGCCGTCCATGCGGCGCACGAAAACGTAATCGTCGCCTTCGCGCAGACTGGAAAGGGCCTGCCTGGCCTTGTTTTGCGCTTCCTCCTGCGTCAGTACGCCGGATTTTTCCAGCGCCAGGTAGCTTTTGGCGATTTTTCCGGCAAAATCGGCAACGAGACGGATTTCCGCCTGAGTTCCGCAATCATCGTCGAGCGCAGCGTGTGCAGCGCGATCAGGGCGAGGATGGCGCAACCTGCCGCAACACATCCGACAATCAGGGCAAGGCGGGTGGATAGCTTGATCATGGGGGATTCCTTCTGGTTTACAAATCGATGTTCTGCGGGTTGCCGATTCCTGTCATGGCGTGTGCTCTTCTTCCAGGGTGTGTAGCATGCGGGCGATGCCGTCTTGTTGCAGGGGCGGGGCGATGCGTCGGGCGATGGCTTTGAGTTCCGGATGACCGTTGTCCATGGCAATGCCGAGACCGACGCCCTTGAGCATCTGCATGTCGTTCAACCCGTCGCCGAAAGCGATCGCCTGTTCGCTCCGGAAACCGGTTTGCGCCAGAACCCATTGGCAGCCAGTCCATTTGTTCACCCCCTTAGGCATCACGTCCATGCCGGTACGGTGCCAGCGTACCAGGTCGAATTCGGGGTAACGCGAAAGAATCTGCGGAACGAGTTGCGTATCGAGTGCTTCGTCGAAAAAGAGCCAGCCTTGATGGACATCCTCGTATTCGTAGAAACGGTCTGTGCACTGGTAGGGCATCTTTACCGAATCGAGCGGGATAGTCGCGCTACGCTGCGCTGCGCTGATGAACCCCGATTCGCCGCGGTTAACGCCAAAGCAATGGCCAAGTTCGTGCATCCAGACAAACAGGTCGAGCAGTGCTGTGCGCGCTAGCGGCAGGCTCAGCACTTCGCGCTTTCCCTGCAGGATGCGTGCACCGTTCTGGGTGATCAGGTAGTCAGGGAGAATTTGCTCGACGAATGGTCTGGCGTGGCCGTAGCTGCGTCCGGTGGCCAGAACCAGCGTGTGCCCTGCCATTCTGAGGCGGGCAATGGCAGCGAGGGCAGAGGGCGGTATGGCATGTGTCTGATGGTCGAGCAGAGTGTTGTCGATATCGAAAAAATAGATTTTCTTCATGTGCTTGGGGTGAGCATGGGAACACAGCGCGTGCCGCCCGGAAGGCGGAGGCTTTGACGACAGTAGATGGATGGTAACCGATGCGCGCTTTTCCGGACAAGTTCGGGCGGCGCATGGGAGGATTTTGGTCGCCGTCCGGTTCAGCCCTTGTCGGGGCTTTCGCCGTGCGCTTCCGGTGGAAGCGTTGCCGCGAATTTGTCCAGCGAGCGCATGAGTTCGGCAAATGCGTTACGGAAGGAGGCGTGCGCGACATCCAGATTCTGCGTGCCTTTGAGCGCTTCTTCCAGGGCGAAAATGGCATCGGAGAGTTCAAGCATGCCCAGGTTGGCAGCAATGCCCTTGAGAGGGTGCAGGATGTCCTCGGCCTCATTGCGCTTGCCCGCCGCCAGGGCTGCGTCGATGCGTTCGCTCTTGCCCTTGTTTTCTGCGGCGAAGTCGAGCAGCAGCTGGCGATAGAGACGGCGCCGCCGCCCCAGATGCTTGAGGGCCAGGCGGACGTTGATGGCCGGGCTGTATTCGGGGAGCGCTACCTCTGTGTCGTCGGCATCCGGGGCGGGGTGGGGTGGCGTGTGTGGGGGGGGCTGCGGTAGCCACCGTGTCAGTGCGGCGGAAAACGTGTCCATTTGCACCGGTTTGCTGATGTGGCCGTCCATTCCGGCCGCCAGACATTGCTCATGGATGCCGCGCATGGCATGCGCTGTCATGGCCAGAATGGGCAGATTGCACAGCAGCAACTGCTGACGTATCCGGCGTGTGGTTTCGTAACCGTCCATCTCCGGCATCTGGATGTCCATCAGCACCAGATCGAACGTTTGCTGTTGCAGGCGGTTGATTGCGTCCTGCCCGCTTTCGGCTACGGTGACTTTGATGCCCAGAGTTTCCAGCATGTCGCGTGCGACGATTTGGTTCATCTTGTGGTCTTCGACGAGAAGAACGCTACCCTGCAGGCGGTTGTCCCGCGCGTCGCCGGAAGATTCGTCGGTAGTGGAAATTTCCTGCGCCGGGTCAATGCCCAGCGCACACGCCAGATTGTGGCACAGCGTTTGCGGGGTTACCGGTTTATGCAGGAAACCGTCCGCTTCGTCCGGCTGCAGGTGGGAGCGAAGCTCGTCCTGCGCATGGCTGCTGACCATGATCAGGCGAGGCAGGCGGCGGCTTCCGGCACGGGCGCGTATCTGGCGTAGCGTCTCGATGCCGTCCATGCCCGGCATTTTCCAGTCGAGCAGCAGCAAATCGTAGGCTTCGTCGGTTTCGCCGACGCGTTCGAGCTCGGCGATGGCTTCGTTGCCGGAGGAGAATGCGCGCGGCGTTATTCCAAGATCCTTGAGCATGGCGCAGAGGATCTCGCGCGCCGTGCGGTTGTCGTCGACGACCAGAGCGCGGTGATTATGCAGCGCCGTCTTTTCCTTTTGCAGGAGAATTTGCTCGGCCTCTTCGTCTTCGGTCAGTTCTTCGTGCGTTGGTAGGGCGCCGACGCCGGAGCTTTTGGCGAAGTGGGCGGTAAAGAAAAATTCGCTGCCCCGGCCTTTTTCGCTATGCACTCCGATTTCGCCATGCATCATTTCCACCAGCTGTTTGCTGATGGCCAGCCCCAGACCGGTTCCCGAAAATCGGCGTGTGGTCGATGCATCGGCCTGGGAGAATGGCTGGAAGAGATTGTCCGTTTGCGATTCGTCAAGGCCGATACCGGTATCGCGCACAAAGAAATACAGACGGACGTTCTCCGGGGCATTCCTGAGTTCGCGTACGCCGATCACGATTTCGCCGTGCTCGGTGAATTTGATGGCATTGCTGACCAGATTGTCGAGCACCTGGCCAAGACGGAGCGGGTCGCCGACCAGGGCGCGGTGGATGCCATGCGGATAATTTATGACCAGTTCGATGCCTTTTTCTTCGGCCTTGACGCCGAAGATCCGCGATAGTCTGGAGAACACTTCGTCCAGATCGAAGACCGCATTCTCGAACTGGAGCTTATGGGCTTCGATCTTGGAGAAGTCGAGAATGTCGTTGATGATGCGCAGCAGGTTGTCGGCCGCGAGGTGGATATTGTCGAGATAGTATTTCTGCTTGTCGTCGAGGGGGGTACGCTCGAGCAAGGTGGTCATGCCGACGACGGTGTTCATCGGGGTGCGAATCTCGTGGCTCATGTTGGCCAGAAATTCGCTCTTGGCCTTGTTCGAGGCAATGGCCTCGTCGCGCAGATGTGCCATGTCGGCGGTGCGTTCGGCGACGGTTTTCTCCAGCGTCTCGTTGTGTTCTCCCAATTGCCGGTCGCGCAACTGGATCTGGCTGAGCATTTCGTTGAAGCTGTCGATCAGGACGCCGATCTCGTCGTCGCCGTTCTTTTTTGCCCGCTGCGTGTAGTCCTTGTCGCGCGAGATGTGCAATGCGGTCTGTGACAGGGAGAGTATCGGTTCGGAAACGATGCGTTGCAGACGGCGGCCGAGAAGGAGGGAAATCAGGAAGGCGAGCAGTAGCAGGAGCGAGGTGATCAGTGCCCCCAGGCCAAGGCCGCGCCACATGTCGCACAGGTCGGCATGCAGGCGTATTTCGCCGATCGTGCGCCCGTCATGGATGATCTTTTGCGCGATATTGACTTCGTTGTGCCAGAAGCGCGTCCGTGCCGTGCTGTCTTCGGTGGCGCTCTGCCTTTTTGCGTATTGAGCGATGATCTGCCCTGCTCCATCGAGGACAACCGCCGAGATGATCTGCCGGTTCTTGCCCAGCAAGGCGAGCGATTCCTGCACTGATTTGGTGTCGCCGAGAAGCATGGCCGATGCGCTATCGGCGGCCGTTGTCTCGGCCAGCCAGTTCAGTTGGGCGAGCGTCGAGGTGCGCTGCTGCCACACGGTATAGCCGACGAAGGCGAGAAAGGCGCAGATGAGGCTGGCCGCGCTGGTCAGCGTGACGGCCAGCGTCAGTTTGCGGCGAATGGGGAGGCGGTCGAGGAAGGTCATCGCTTCAGTCGGTCTCTTGCAACGTCGTTTTTCTGCTGCCATTCATCCGATTGGGCATTTTCCCTCCAGGAAAAGCAACGCTTCGTTGGCGATAGGGAACAGCGCAGAACGGGTAACGATACGCCGAAAGTCCTGCCGCAACAATCCTTTGCCGTATGGCGGCAGAGCCGCCGTTCGTCTCCTGCCGGGAGATTTTCACGGCATCGGTGTGTTGCTTAGGCGGTCACATTTTCTGTCCGTGTTCGCGCGAAGCGTGGAATTCCACCTTGTTCCATTTTTCGCGCGTGACATCGAGGTTATAGCGTGTGCTGGCCAGATAAACAAGGTTACCGTCGACGTCCCGGGCCATGCGGTGCTGCTGCTCGCGCTCGAAATTCTTGCGCGTTGTCTCGTCGGGGAAAACCAGCCAGCGCGCGGTATGGATGTCGGCGGGTTCGAAGATGGCATCGACCTTGTATTCGGTTTGCAGACGCTGGGCAACGACTTCGAACTGGAGCGTACCGACCGCGCCAAGCAGCAGCGCGCCGCTGGCCAGATTCTCGAAAACCTGGATGGCGCCTTCCTCGCCGAGTTCCTGCAAGCCCTTTTGCAGTTGCTTGCTTTTCAGCGGGTCACGCAGGCGGGCGATACGGAACAGTTCCGGGGAGAAGTAGGGAATTCCCTTGAAGGCGAGGGTTTCGCCTTCGGTCAGTGTGTCGCCGATGTGCAACTGGCCGTGGTTGTGGATGCCGATGATGTCGCCGGCGA
>CAYTWY010000049.1:0-5165 GCA_964440925.1 uncultured Propionivibrio sp.
GACATGGCCGACATCAGGACAGCGGCGCAACTTGGCGCCGATTTCCTCGCCGTGTCCTTCCCCAAGAGCGCCTCCGACATGCTCACGGCGCGCCAGCTGATGCGCGAGGCCGGCGGACACGCCCTGACCATCGCCAAGATCGAGCGCGTCGAGGCCGTTGCCGCGCTCGACGAAATCCTTGACGCCTCCGACGGACTGATGGTGGCGCGCGGCGACCTGGCCGTCGAAGTCGGCGACGCCGCCGTGCCGGCGCTGCAAAAGCGCATGATCCGCATGGCGCGGGAAAAGAACAAGCTGACCATCACCGCCACGCAGATGATGGAATCGATGATCCTGTCACCGACGCCGACGCGCGCCGAAGTATCCGATGTCGCCAACGCCGTGCTCGACGGCACCGACGCCGTCATGCTCTCGGCCGAGACCGCTGCTGGCAAACACCCGGTGGAGACCGTCGAATCGATGGCACGCATTTGCCTGGCGGCGGAAAAATCGGTGCTGATTTCGCTCGACCGCGAGTTTCTCGACCGGATTTTCACCCGCATCGACCAGAGCATCGCCATGGCCTCGCTGTTCGCCGCCTACCACCTCAACGTCAAGGCCGTGGTAGCGCTCACTGCCTCCGGCTCGACGCCCTTGTGGATGAGCCGCCTGAACTGCGGCATCCCGATTTTCGCCCTGACCGAGGAAGCCACGGCGCAATCGAAGATGACCCTGTACCGCGAAGTCTTCCCGCTGCTCATGCAGGACATGAGCGCCGACCGGCAAGTGATGCGCTACAACGTCGAACAGCGTCTGCTCAACGATGGCGTCGTCGAAAACGGCGACCTGATCGTGCTCTCGTACGGCGACCGGATCGGCCTTGCCGGAGGCACCAACACCCTGACCATCGTGCGCGTCGGCGAGCAAACGCTACCGAATCCGTGCGATGGAGAGCATTCATAACGCCGCGATTACCTGAGCGAGGGCCGGGAATCGCGGTTTTGTCGTTCTGCATGGAGTCCGCATGCCTGCCAGCTACCGCTTTATCGACATTCCCGAACACCCGCTGCGCGAGCCGCTGAACGAAACTTTCCACGCCCGCTCGCCGACGCCGCTCGCCAGCCCGACCCTGATCGCGCACCTGGCCTTCTATCATGCCGGCACAAACCCGCCGGAAGAACGGGAAAACATCGTGCGGCTGTGTGGCGAGAAGGACGGCTGCCTTGTCGAAAGCTTCCCGACCCACCTGATGCTCGACGCCGGCAATTTCCGCATGCGCTGGGAACTGCACAGCGAATACTCGAGCTATACCTTTTTCCGCCCGCTTGCCGCCGGCGAGCCGCTCGCAGCCGACGCCAGCGCCCTCGATGTCGTCCCGCCGCAATGGCTGGCGGCTCTCCCCGGCACGCTGATCGCCGCCTGTCACATCGAACTGCGCTCGACCCGCGAAGTGACCCCGGAATCCGTCCTCTCGCGGCTGTCGCACACGTCCGGGCGACAGATGGTCGTCTCCAGGATCGCCAACGGCACCGGCTGGGTATTCACCGACTTCATGTTCAGCAACGGCTTCTCGCGTTTCCTCGTCCTCGACGAAGCCATGGTCAGCCGCCAGCCCGGCCGCGCCGTACACCGCCTGTTCGAAATCGAAACCTATCGCATGCTGGCCTTGCTCGGCGTGCCGGTCGCCACCGAAGTCGGCCGCTGGCTGGGCACGACCGAGCAACGTCTGGCCGAACTGACCGACCGGATCGGCCAGGCGGAAAAACCGGAAGACGAACGCGCCATTCTCGCCGACCTGTCGCGCATGGCGGCAGAAGTGGAGAATTCGGTCGCCCGCACTACCTTCCGCTTCGCCGCCTCGCGCGCCTACAACGATCTCGTGCTGCAGCGCATTGGCGAATTGCGCGAAATCCGCGTCCCCGGCTACCCCACCCTGCACGAATTCATGCAGCGCCGCTTTCTTCCGGCGATGAAAACCTGCGCCGCCATGGCACGCCGGCAGGAAGACCTCTCCAGCCGGGTGGCGCGCAACAGCCAGCTGCTGCGCACCCGCGTCGATATCGAACTGGAGCGGCAGAACCAGGAACAGCTGGCACAAATGAACCAGCGCGCCAAAGTCCAGCTGCGCCTGCAGGAAACCGTCGAACGGCTGTCGGTCGCCGCCATGACCTACTACGCCTCGATGCTCGTTTTCTCCGCCAGCCGGGGCGCGGCCCGCCTGTTTCCCTGGCTCGTACCCGAAGTCGCTGCCGCCATCTCCATTCCACTGATCGCCCTGCTGGCCCTGTTCGGCATCAAACGTACGCGCAAAGCCCTGCTGGCCGAAGCCGAACGCCCCAAGACGCCGCACTAGAGCGGGACCGATCTTGCCCTATAATTCGTCCTTTATTTCTTCTCTTCGATAGCAGAATCATGACCCAAGCCCTGTTTGAATCCAGCCTCAAGAGCCTGCCGCGCATCGCTCGTGGCAAAGTGCGCGACATTTACGCCATTGACGCCGACAAATTGCTGATCGTCACCAGCGACCGTCTGTCGGCCTTCGACGTCATTCTTCCCGATCCTATCCCGGCCAAGGGCAAGGTACTCACCCAGTTGGCCAATTTCTGGTTCGACAAGCTGGCGCACATCCTGCCCAACCAGTTGACCGGCATCGACCCGGAATCGGTCGTCGCCGCTGACGAGCGTGATCAGGTACGCGGTCGCGGTCTGGTCGTCAAGCGTCTCCAGCCGCTGCCCATCGAGGCCGTCGTCCGTGGCTACCTGATCGGCTCGGGCTGGAAGGATTACCAGAACACCGGCGCCGTGTGCGGTATCAAGCTACCGGCCAACCTGCAGTTAGCCGCCAAACTCCCCGAACCGATCTTCACCCCGGCCACCAAGGCCGAACAGGGCGATCACGACGAGAACATCTCCTTCGAACAGGCACAGATCGACTGCGCTGCCGCCCTCTCCGCAACACTCGCAGGAACGGGCAAGAACGGTGCCCAGATTGCCACGCAGGCGCGCGACGCGGCCATCCGCCTGTATTCGGAAGCCGCCGATTTCGCCCTGACGCGTGGCATCATCATTGCCGATACCAAATTCGAATTCGGCATCGACCGCTCGGGTACCCTGCACCTCATCGACGAGGCGCTGACGCCTGATTCCTCGCGTTTCTGGCCGGCCGACTCGTACCAGCTGGGTAGCAACCCGCCGTCCTACGACAAGCAATACGTACGCGACCACCTGGAAACGCTGGACTGGAACAAGACCGCTCCCGGCCCGTCGCTGCCGGCCGAAGTGATCGCTCGCACCAGCGCCAAGTACCAGGAAGCCTACGAACAACTGACCGGGCTGAAACTGGCTGACTAGGCGCAGCACAAGACGTAGCGCACCATTTGCACTCTCTGGGCGGCTGCGGCCGCCCATACTTTTTCCGGACCCCATAACGCCATGACCCAAGCCCCCAACCCCCTGCTCGATTTTTCCGGCCTGCCGCGTTTTGACCGGATAGCCCCGGAACACGTCCGGCCAGCCATCGACACCCTCCTTGAGCAAGCGCGCACACTCATCGCCACGCTGACGGCAAGCGACGCCCCGGTCCGCTGGGAGAATTTTGCTCGGCCGCTCGGTGAAGGCATCGAACGCCTCACGCACGCCTGGGGCATCGTTGGCCACCTGCATTCGGTCAATGACATTCCGCCGTGGCGCGAAGCCTACAACGCCATGTTGCCGGAGGTCTCGCGCTTCTACGCTGAACTCGGACAGAATCTCAAGCTCTTCGCCCGCTACAAGGCGATCCAGGAAAGCGCCGAATACTCCGGCTTGAGTCCCGCACAGCGCAAAATCATCGACCACGAAGTGCGCGACTTCCGTCTTTCCGGTGCCGAATTGCCGGACGAACTGAAACCGCGCTTCCAGGCTATTGCCGAAGAACTCTCCCGTCTCTCGGCAAAGTTTTCCGAAAACCTGCTCGACGCCACCAATGCCTTTGCCGAGCACGTCACCGATCCCGCCGAGGTCGTCGGCATCCCGGAAGATGTTCTGCAGGCTGCCCGTGAAGCCGCGGCAGATGCCAACACAACGCCGCCCGGCGGCTGGAAATTCACCCTGCACATGCCGTCCTACCTGCCGGTCATGCAATACGCCGACAGCCGCCGACTGCGTGCGGCGATGTATCGCGCCTACGCCACCCGCGCCGCCGAATTTGGTTCGCCGGAACTGGACAACACCCCGCTCATCGGCCGCCTGCTCGCCCTGCGCCACGAAGAAGCACGCCTGCTCGGCTACGCCGACTACGCCGACCTCTCGATGGTTCCCAAGATGGCCACCTCGGTAGCCCAGGTAAGCGCCTTCCTGCGCGACCTGGCAGCCAAGGCGCGGCCATTCGCCGAACACGACCTGACCGAATTGCGCGCCTTCGCGCACGCCCATCTGGGGCTGGAAACACTGGAGGCGTGGGATATTCCCTACGCCTCGGAAAAACTGCTGCAGGCACGCTACGCCTTTTCCGAACAGGAAGTGCGCCAGTACTTCACCGAAGACAAAGTGCTCGACGGCCTGTTCCGCGTCATCGCCCGTCTCTTTGGCGTCAGCATCAAGGCCGACCGGGCGCCCGTCTGGCACGATGACGTGCGCTTTTTCCGCATCGAAGCACCGGACGGTACGCTGATCGGCCAGTTCTACCTCGACCTCTATGCGCGCGAAACCAAGCGCAGCGGCGCCTGGATGGACGAAGCCGTCACCCGGCGGTGCACACCGGCCGGCCTGCGCACGCCGGTTGCCTACCTCAACTGCAATTTCCCCCGCCCGGTCGGCGGCAAACCGGCCACCTTCACGCACGACGATGTCACGACGCTGTTCCACGAAACCGGACACGGACTGCACCACCTGCTGACGCGCGTCGATGAAGCCGGCGTCGCCGGCATCCATGGCGTCGAATGGGACGCCGTCGAACTGCCGTCGCAGTTCATGGAAAACTATTGCTGGGAATGGGACGTGCTGCAACAGATGACGGCGCACGTCGACAGCGGCAAACCGCTGCCGCGCGAACTGTTCGACAAGATGCTCGCCGCACGCAACTTCCAGAGCGGACTGCAGACCTTGCGCCAGATCGAATTCGCCCTGTTCGATCTGCGCCTGCATGCCGAATTCGACCCCGCCGCGCCAACCGGCGTTCTCGATCTGCTGGCCGAAGTGCGCCGCGA
>CAYTWY010000049.1:5265-9787 GCA_964440925.1 uncultured Propionivibrio sp.
GCCCTGCTCCGCCACAACGGCATGGGTGCTATGATTCCGGCGTGACCCTGCGAGGATATGCCCATGCGCCCTCTCCGCATCATTCTGCTCGCCGCCGGCCTGCTCGCCAGCATTCCAGCGCCGGCGCAAACTACCTACCGCTGGACCGACAAGGCCACCGGCCAGACCGTATTCTCCGACCGGCCGCCGCCGTCCAATGTCGCCGCCACGGTGCAGGAAGAAACGACCGGGCATGCCGGCGAGGGCGAACTGCCTTTTGCCCTGCGCACGGCGGCCAGCAAGTATCCGGTCACCCTGTACACTGCCGACAATTGCCTCGACGCCTGCCGACAGGCTCGTGAGCTGCTCGCCGGGCGCGGCATTCCTTTTAGCGAACGGGCGCTAAAAACGGAGGGCGACTTCGCCGAGGCCAGAAACAGGCTGGGGCCGGAAACGCCGGTCCCCAGCCTGTCGGTCGGCCAGCAGCTTGCCAAGGGCTTCGATGCGCCAAGCTGGAACGGTCTGCTCGATCTGGCCGGCTACCCCAGAACCGCGCCTTACGGTGCTCGCATCCTGCCCGCCACCGCCCCATGAAAATCGCCTCCTGGAACGTCAATTCGCTCAAGGTTCGCTTGCCGCAACTGCTTGAATGGCTGGCAGCACAACAACCGGATGTCGTCTGCCTGCAGGAAACCAAGCTCGAAGACCACAACTTCCCGCGCACCGAGATCGAGGCGGCCGGATATGAAGTCGCTTTCTCCGGCCAGAAAACCTACAACGGCGTCGCCCTGCTCTCCCGCCTCGGGCTAAACGAAGTGGTCTGTGGCAACCCGCATTTCGACGACCCGCAAAAACGCCTGATCGCCGCGACGGTGCAGGGTATCCGTATCGTTTGCGCCTACATACCGAACGGACAAGCGGTGGGCAGCGACAAATACACCTACAAACTGGACTGGCTGAACGCCCTTGAAACCTGGCTTGGCGAGCTGCTGCACGCCAAGCCCTGCCTGGCGCTCGCCGGCGACTTCAACATCGCCCCGGAAGACCGCGACGTGCATAATCCGGCGGCCTGGGTCGGCCAGATTCTGTGTTCGGAGGCTGAACGTGCCGCCTTCCAGCGCCTGCAGGCGCTCGGCCTGCACGACAGCTTCCGCCTCTTTGCGCAAGCCGAAAAGAGTTTTTCCTGGTGGGATTACCGCATGCTTGGTTTCCAGAAGAATCAGGGGCTGCGCATTGATCACATCCTGCTGTCAGCGCCATTGGCCGAACGCTGTACAGCCGCCGGGATCGACCGCGAGGTGCGCAAACGCGAACGTCCCTCCGACCACGCGCCGGTGCTCGCCAGCCTCGCTGACGCCACCTGACGCACCAAAGCCGGCCATGCCGACTGACAAAACGCGAAAAAAACTGCCGTATTTTGTCAGTCGGCAAAACACCGCCTCTCCGGCACCAGCAGACAAGCCCTGACAAAACAGCACCTTCCATAACGGCACGCAACTTGCTAAACTCTTTGGCGAACACTCACGTGTTTAAGCGCTTCTCACCTCTCATCACTGAAGGAGAAACACCATGAAACGAGTACAACAAGGTTTCACCCTGATCGAACTGATGATCGTCGTCGCGATTATCGGCATTCTGGCCGCTGTGGCCATCCCGGCCTATCAGGATTACACCGTCAAGGCCAAGCTCACCGAACTCACCAGCCTGACCAGCCCGGCACGTACGGCACTCGGCGTTTATTGCAGTGATAATGGCGGAGCACTCGGCACGCTTGCAAATGCATCGCTATCGACGGTATCGGGATCGGCAGCTGATAACGACGGAACGATCCCCCTACCGGGCAGCGCGAAATACACGGCCAGTGCCACCGTAGGTACCGATGGCCTAATTACCGCCACGACGGTCTCGACCGGCTTCTCCTCCGACGTCGCGAACAAGACCATCACCTGGACGCCGAACTGCTCAACCGCTGGAACGACGTGGACGGTAGGCGGATCGATCCCGGCCAAGTTCTATCCGAAACCCTAACCTGATGAACCCATGAAAAAGGGGGCGCAAGCCCCCTTTTTTTACTGCCATGCCCCGCGCCTACCGATACGTCCTGCTGCTTTGCATTGCCGCTCTCACGCTCGCCTGTTATATGCCCGGGCTAACGGGGCATTTCATCTTCGACGACGGCATCAACATCCGCCTCAACCCCTTTCTGAAAATCGACCAACTGGATATTTCCACCCTGTGGCACGCGGCCTCCTCGGGCGGCCTTAACCCCTTTGCCCGCCCGCTCAGTATGGCGAGCTTTGCCCTCAATTATTACCATTCCGGCATGGTTCCGTACGCCTTCAAGGCAATAAATCTGGCAATCCATTTACTGAACGGACTGCTGGTTTTTGTGCTGATGAACGCCTTGCTCGCCCTGCATTGGCGCATTCGCGGTACAGCCAACGACCATGCCGCCGCGTGGATAGGTATCGCCGTCGCCGCACTCTGGCTGTTGCATCCGTTCAATCTGACCGCGGTGCTTTACGTGGTGCAGCGCATGACCAGCCTTGCGGCATTGTTTTCACTGACCGGGTTAACGCTTTATGTGTATGGCAGAAGAATGCTGCTCGATGGCAGAAGGTCTGGCTTTCTCGTTATTGCCGTGTCACTGTATGTTTTTACGCCGCTTGCCGCTCTATGCAAGGAGAGTGGGGGCTTGCTGCCCTTACTGATCCTGGTCAGCGAGGCAACCCTGTTGCGCTGGAGTGCGCCTGACCGGGGTTTCCGTCGCATATTGGCGCTGATGCTCGGTCTGGCCGTCGTGGTTCCGCTACTGCTAGGACTGTTTTATGTGCTGCAAAATCCCGACCTGATTCTCGGCGGCTATGCGTGGCGTGATTTTTCGCTGACCGAACGCTTACTGACCGAAAGCCGCGTATTGTGGTTCTATTTGCACATGATCGTACTGCCCAATCCGGGCGAGATGGGATTGAACCACGACGACATCGTCATCTCGCGGAACCTGCTCTCTCCGTTGACAACCTTGCCGGCAATAATCGGTTTGCTCGTGCTCGCCGCAATCGCCTTTGCCCTACGCAAAAAACAACCGCTGATTACTTTCGGGATCACGTTCTTCTTCGCGGCACACGCCATGGAGTCCACGATCATCCCGCTCGAACTGGCCTTCGAACATCGCAATTATTTGCCTATGCTGGGCATCCTGCTCCCGTTAACTTATTTTGCATTAGACTCCCGGCTGCATTTACCCAGTACGCGAGCCCGCCGGGTGGCATTGCTGCTGTTGACCTTCCTGTTTGCCGGACTGACCGCCGCCCGCGCCCAGCAGTGGGGCGATACGTTTCTGATGCGCGCATTGGAAGTGGAACGCCATCCGCGCTCGGTGCGAGCGCACACCGACCTGGCGAACCTTTACGACAATCTGCCGCCGCGCACGCAAGAAGAAGCGATTGCTCTGTACCAAAAAGCCCGATTTCATTTCCAACAAGCGGCAGAACATGGGCCATCGAGCATTTCCGGTCTGTTCGGTATTCTGGCGATGAATGCGCATCGCGGCTTGCCCGTCGACGAATCCTCATTCGTCACACTGGAATTGCGCCTGGCGTCGGTTCCATTCGGCCCGCCCAACATGAATACGCTCATCGCGGCGACACGGGATATCGCCGACGGCCATATTCAGGTCGATTCGCGTATCGTAACCCGCATCTTCCATGCCGCAATGTCGAACCCCCAGCTTACCCGCGCCAGCCGCAACCAGATAGCTGCAGAGTTCAATCATCTGCCGCCGGAAATACGCCCAAGAACAACTCCGTTAGAATGATCCTTAGCTCACGACATTGAAAGACTCCATGGCGAATACTCTAAGCATTGTCGTTCCTGCACGTAACGAGGCTCCAGGGCTTTCCCGCTTGCTGCCGGCATTATGCGCACAGTTCCCGGAAGCCGAGATTCTCGTCGTCAACGACGGATCGACCGATGACACGGCAGCGATCTGCGCCAGCTTTCCAGTACGCGTCATCAGCCACCCCTACCCTATGGGCAATGGTGCAGCGATCAAGACCGGGGCACGCGCAGCGCAAGGTGACACCATCGTTTTCATGGATGCCGACGGGCAGCATCAACCGGAAGATATTCCGGCGCTCTTACAGAAATTCTCCGAAGGCTACGATATGGTTGTGGGTGCTCGACAATCCGGCTCGCATGCCGGAACCCACCGCGCTGTCGCCAACGATATTTTCAGCCGCTTTGCTAGCTGGATGGTCATGCACAACATCGAAGATCTGACCTCGGGGCTCCGCATCGTTAATGCGGCAAAATTCCGTCAGTTTCTCTATCTGCTGCCTAACGGTTTCTCCTATCCAACGACAATTACCATGAGTTTTTTCCGCGCGGGTTACAGCGTGGCTTATGTTCCTATCCATACACCCCGCCGAATTGGCAAAAGCCACATCCGGCCATTACGTGATGGCATCCGTTTTCTCCTGATCATCATCAAGGTCGGCACGCTCTATTCGCCGCAGCGCCTGTTCCTGCCGATCAGCGCGGC
>CAYTWY010000049.1:9887-12376 GCA_964440925.1 uncultured Propionivibrio sp.
CTTTGGGGAACGAGAACTCCGGCTTTAATTGCCGTGCTTGGCAGCGACTTTGGCCTGCTGCGCTTGCCCGGAATGAAATTCATGTTGCGCGCCATGTTGCGACAGCGGCGTGCCATTCTCGCGCCTAATGCCCACTGGATGCAGCCCGCACTGCAAAAAGCCTTTGGCGATTATGCAGAAATCCGCACGATTCCCTTCGGTGTTGACGATCCCTGGTTTGACGTCATCCGCCGTCCTCGGGCTGACAAGAAACACCACTGGCTGGCCATTACCCGTCTGACAAAGAACAAGATCGGTGATCTGTTTGACTGGGGACACGGTCTGTTTGGCGAACAGCGACAGTTACACCTGTTTGGCCCGATGCAGGAGCCGATGGATATCCCCCACTGGGTGAATTATCACGGTGCGACGCACCCCGAAGCATTATTGCAAACCTGGTTCCCGCAAGCCTGCGGCTTGATCACGCTGAGTCGCCATGACGAAGGCCGGCCACAGGTAATGCTGGAAGCCATGGCGGCGGGAATTCCGGTACTCGCTTCGAATATCAACGCGCATCGCGACATGCTGCAACAGCGCAGCACGGGCTGGCTAGCCGCCTCTCGCACTGAATTTTCCGAGGGGCTGGATTGGCTGGAAGACCCCGAACACAATCTGCGTTCCGGAGCTGCTGCACGCGACTGGGTCAAAGCCAATGTAGGCACATGGAACGACTGTGCTGCGCGGTACGCTACGGCTTATCACGACTTGCTAAAGGTGAGATCGTGAGTCGCGAAGACATCCTGTTGCTTGGCGGTAATGGTTTTATCGGACGCGCGCTGGCCTACCGACTGAGACAAGAGCACATGACCGCGCATATTGTTGGCCGCCAGAATATCGATCATCTGGAGCAACGACTGCCGCTGTGCCACACGGTCATTCACCTGGCCTCAGCCACCACCCCCGGATCATCTGCCCTGAATCCAGAGCTGGAACAGGAAAACATCGCACTGACCCTGCGCCTGTTGAAACAGCTTCAGAATCACCCGCAGATCCATCTGATCTTCTTTTCGTCCGGCGGTACGGTCTATGGCAATCCGGACAAACAACCGGTTAATGAAAACTCCCTGATTGCACCACTCTCCAACCACGGCGCGGGAAAAGCCGCACAAGAGGCCTTCTGCCAAGCCTTCCGCGCACGAGGACACGCAGTCACTATTCTTCGCCCAGCTAATGCCTACGGTCCAGGGCAGACCATGCGCCGAGGCTTCGGGCTGGTACGTACCATGCTCGAGCATGCGCGTTGCAATACGCCAATCGAGATATGGGGCGATGGGGAGAATGTGCGCGATTATATTTATATCGATGACATTGTTGAGGCGTCGATGCGCTTGATTGCCCTCCCTTCCGATTCCAGCACGTACAACCTGGGAAGTGGTATTGGCTACAGCGTAAAGCAAGTACGTGACATTGCTGAGACGATCTGTGGAAGACAAATAAATACGACATTCCTGCCCAGCAGGGGAATAGACGTTCAGAGCATAACTCTGGACACCACGCGCCTCAACACACGATTGAATTGGAATCCAACCGTTGGATTGATTGAAGGAATGAGGCGCACGCTGGAATGGATGCAAGAAACATGAGTGAAACCACACTTCTTGTTTCCGTATGTATTGCCAACTACAACGGCATGTCGATCATTGACGAGTGTCTTCGCTCTGTTCTGGAACAAAGCGGAAATATTCCGGTAGAGATTCTGGTTCATGATGACGCCTCCGGAGATAACTCTGCAGCACATATCCGCACTCATTACCCGAATGTAAGGCTGATCGAAAGCCAAGAAAATGTCGGCTTCTGCGTTGCCAATAACCGTATGGCCGCGGCCGCCAAAGGGCAATACGTGCTGCTGCTTAACAACGATGCTGCACTCTTTCCGGACGCACTGCAGAGCCTCGCTTCTGAAGCAAAGCGACTGGATCGCCGCGCCATCCTTAGCCTCCCGCAATACAACGCACAAACGGGCGAGCTGATTGACATCGGCTGCCTGCTTGACCCCTTTTGTAATCCTGTCCCGAATCTGAACCGCGAACGTAATGACGTAGCGATGGTTATCGGTGCCTGCCTGTGGATACCGCAAGAGTTATGGGAGGAGCTTGAAGGATTTCCAGAATGGTTCGGTAGCATTGGCGAAGATCTCTATCTTTGCTGCCGTGCTCGCCTCGCCGGTTACCCGGTACGGGCGCTCGGCACATCGGGCTACCGCCATCATGTCGGACAAAGTTTCGGCGGAGGAAAAGTAGCGAATGGAAAACTGGCAACCACCTTCCGTCGCCGTGCACTATCCGAACGTAACAAGACTTTCGTAATGGTCACCACCTTTCCAGCGACTACGCTTGCGTTGTTGCTGCCATTGCATCTGGTGTTGCTAATGATCGAGGGATCTATACTCTCACTGCTCCACGTCGACACCCGCTATCTTTGCAAGATATATCTTCCCGTCGTAGCAGCTT
>CAYTWY010000050.1:0-12356 GCA_964440925.1 uncultured Propionivibrio sp.
GGCGATGCGCGCTTCGCAGGGATTGTGGCCAACCGGCTTGTTGGCTTCGTCAAGCTCGCTGTCGAGCAGCAGGGCGATTTGCAGCATGCCTTCGTTGCGTCCGCGCAGCAGTGCCAGCGCGCGGTGCGAGGGGATGGCACGAAGGGCTTCCGAATAAGCGAAATAATCGCGGAATTTGGCGCCATCGTTTTCCTTGCCCTCAATCACGGTGGATTTGACTACGCCGTGTTCTTCCAGGTATTCGCGCAGCTTGCCGAGCAGGATGGCATCTTCCGAGAACTGCTCCATGAGAATCTGGCGCGCCCCGTCGAGTACGGCCTTGACGTCGGTAAAACCGGCGTCGGCGTTGATGTACTTTTCCGCTTCGTCTTCGGGTTTCAGCGTCGGGTCGGCGAGCAGTGCTTCGGCCAGCGGTGCAATGCCGGCTTCGCGGGCAATCTGCGCCTTGGTGCGGCGTTTGGGCTTGTACGGCAGATACAGGTCTTCGAGACCTTGCTTGGTTTCGGCGTCGCCAATCTGGGCGGCGAGTTCGGGCGTCAGTTTGCCCTGTTCGTCAATCGAGGCAATGATCGCCGCGCGGCGCTCTTCCAGTTCGCGCAGATAGGTCAGACGCTCATCGAGCAGACGCAACTGGATATCGTCCAGCCCCCCGGTGACTTCCTTGCGGTAGCGGGCGACGAAGGGCACGGTTGCGCCTTCATCAAGGAGCGCTGCCGCGGCAATGACTTGTTCCTTGCGGCTGCCGATTTCCTCAGCGATTTTCAGGATGATGCGTTGTTCTACGGAAGTTGCCATCAATGATCTGTTTCGTAAAAAAGGGCGAACTATGCGTAATCGGGGAGGAAAACTCAAGTCCTCAGGGCGGCGGGTTGGTGAAAGCAATCAACTTTGCCTCATCCGCATTGACACCGGCAAGAACGTATTAATACAATGTACGGGTTGAAGGTTCCCCGCCTCTGGGGATTAATAGGGAATCCGGTGCCGTGTCGTGCTTGATCTGACGCGAAATCCGGGGCTGCCCCCGCAACTGTAATCGGCGAATGATGGCCTTTTCTTGCCACTGGTAAACCACCGGGAAGGCGGGCAAATCATGATGACCCGAAAGCCAGGAGACCTGCCTCAGCATTCTTTTCACGTAACAGGGGCGGGGCGTCCCGGACGAAAGGTGTCATCGTGTGCGATCAGTTTTCTATTCTCGGTTCAGTGCCAGGATTCATCTTGGGCTCTGCCTTGACGGTCGACCTCATGGCGTCGTTTGCTGCTGCCTCCCTCACGGCGGAGCGACACGATGCATACCCCAGTCTTATCCGATTTTCCCTTACCTGAACCCTCCTTGCCCTCGGGCATCATCAAGCGCGATGGGCGGCGCGTTGCTTTTGCGGCGCGCCGGATTTCTGCCGCTTTGGCGCGTGCCGGTCTGGCGTCGGGTGAATTTGAACCTGCCGAAGCCGAACAGCTGGCGCAGCGCGTACTCAAGGTCTTGCGTCATCGTTTTGACCGTGCTGAAGCAACTGTCGAGCAGGTGCAGGATATCGTCGAACACGTGCTGGTTGAGGCGAATCACCTGCGAACCTTTCGTGCCTATGTGGCTTATCGCGATCAGCATCGTCGCTTGCGGGAAAACCGCAAGACCCTGATTGACGTCGTTTCATCAATTGATGAATACGTTGATCGCGCCGATTGGCGGGTCAAGGCCAATGCCAATCAGGGGTATTCGCTGGGGGGATTGATTCTCAACGTTTCCGGAAAGGTGATTGCCAACTACTGGCTGTCGCATGTTTATCCGCCGGAAATCGGGCAGGCGCATCGCGACGCCGACTTTCACATCCATGACCTGGACATGCTTTCCGGGTACTGTGCGGGATGGTCTTTGCGCCAATTGTTATTTGAAGGTTTCAACGGCGTTCCCGGAAAACCGGAGGCCGATCCTCCGCGGCATTTTTCCAGTGCGCTTGGTCAGATGGTCAATTTCCTCGGTACCCTGCAAAACGAGTGGGCTGGCGCGCAAGCGTTCAGTTCGTTTGACACTTACCTCGCTCCTTTTGTGCGCAACGACCGCCTGTCTTACGATGAGGTGCGGCAGGGGGTGCAGGAGTTTATTTACAACCTGAATGTCCCTTCACGCTGGGGAACGCAGACACCATTTACCAACCTGACTCTGGACTGGGTTTGTCCGGAAGATTTACGCGCTCAGGTTCCGGTGATCGGTGGGCAGGAGATGCCGTTTACCTACGGCGACTTGCAGATCGAGATGGATCTCATCAACCGTGCCTATATCGAAGTGATGACGGCTGGAGATCGAAGGGGACGTGTGTTTACCTTCCCGATCCCGACCTACAACATGACTCCGGATTTTCCCTGGGAGTCAGAAAACGCGGAACGCCTGTTTGCCATGACGGCCAAGTACGGTTTGCCGTACTTCCAGAATTTCCTTAATTCGGATATGCGTCCTAATCACGTGCGTTCGATGTGCTGCCGGTTACAACTTGACTTGCGCGAGTTGCTCAAAAGAGGCAACGGGCTGTTCGGATCGGCCGAGCAAACCGGTTCGATTGGCGTGGTGACTATCAATTGTGCGCGTCTTGGTTATTTGCATGCCGGCAATGAGGCCCGGTTGCTCGAGCGTCTTGGGCAGTTGGCCGATATGGCGCGTGATAGCCTGGAAATTAAGCGCAAGGTGGTGCAGCGGCTGATGGACGATGGTCTGTTTCCTTATACGAAGCGTTATCTCGGTACGCTACGCAACCACTTTTCGACTATTGGCATCAACGGGGGTAACGAGATGATCCGCAACTTTACTTCCGGGTTGGCTGATATCGGCGATCCGGAAGGGCATGCGTTCGCCTTGCGTGTTCTTGATTTCTTGCGTGAGCGTTTGCGTGGTTATCAGGAAGCGACGGGTAATCTCTACAATCTGGAAGCAACCCCCGCCGAGGGAACAACGTACCGTTTTGCCCGCGAGGATCGCAAGCGTTATCCGGATATTCTCCAGGCCGGAACCCGCGAGGCACCCTATTACACCAATTCGACCCAATTGCCGGCCGGATTCACCGACGATCCATTCGAAGCGCTGCAACGTCAGGACGAGTTGCAGACACGCTATACCGGTGGGACGGTGCTGCATCTCTACATGCGCGAGCGTTTATCTTCCGCAGCAGTCTGCCGTAAGTTGATTCGCAAGGCGCTGGAAAATTTCCGCCTGCCCTATGTCACGGTGACACCGACATTCTCGATCTGTCCGAAACACGGTTATCTGGCCGGAGAACACCAGTTCTGTCCGCATTGCGACGAGGAGATTTTGCAGCGCCGCGAGCCTTCCACAGTAAAACAAAAATCTATCGAACCCTGTTAACGCGAGAGGATTATCATGTCAGACCAGTTACCTGCAAAAAAAATTCCGTTGGCCGAGCATGAACGCCAGCGCTGTGAAGTGTGGACGCGCGTCATGGGGTATCACCGTCCGGTCAGCGAATTTAACCGTGGCAAGCAGTGCGAACATCAGGAACGGCGTCATTTCAGTGAAAATCCGCTACGGAAGTGAGCGGGTGTCTGCGCATACGCAGCTTGATATCGGTGGGCTGACGCCTTTTTCGACCGTCGATTATCCCGGCTATCTGTCGGCTGTGGTTTTCTGCCAGGGCTGTCCGTGGCGTTGTCCCTATTGCCACAATACGCATTTGCTCGCACGGAAAAATAGAACGGCGGTGCTTGCCTGGGAAGGAATCGTCGATTGGCTCGACGGACGGCGTGGTCTGCTGGAGGCGGTTGTTTTCAGCGGCGGCGAGCCTTTGTTGCAGAAAGGGTTGTCTGTTGCCATGCAACAGGTGCGCAAGATGGGGTTGCGCGTGGGGCTGCATACGGCAGGCATCTATCCAGAACGTCTGGCGCGTGTGTTGCCGTTCGTCGATTGGGTCGGGTTCGATGTAAAAGCGCCATTTGACGATTATTCGCGCCTGACTGGCGGAACCGGTGGACGGCGTCCACGGGAGGCTCTGACGCAAGTCATCGTTTCCGGAAGAGCGAATGAGGTGCGCTGTACAGTGGATGAAACTCTGCTGTCGATCGGAGATGCGGTACGTATGGGAGAGCAACTGTCCCGAATGGGGGTGATGCGTATTGTTTTGCAGGCGCGCCGTACTCCGGATGGCCTATGCGGAACGATAAGCCCGTCGTTTGTTAGTGCAATTTCCGGTAAAATGAGGGCGGTTGAATTGCGCGGCGCATGACTGGCAAGGTCATGCGCCGCTGATCTTTTTGCAATAGGCCAGTGTGTCAATCAAGAAACAGGAAGAATTTGATCGGTATGGACTTTTTTCAGGGGTTATTTTTTGGAAGCGGTACGGCCACGGCTGTTTTGCTGATCAGCCTGACGGCTTTTTGCGGTGTTCTGCTTGGCAAGTTGGAAGTGTACCGGATCAAGCTCGGTATTGCCGGTGTCCTGTTTGCCGGACTTCTGTTCGCGCACTGGGGAGCGAGAGTCGATCTCCATATCCTGCATTTTGTGCGCGAGTTTGGATTGATCCTCTTCGTTTATGCGATAGGTATAGATGTCGGCCCCCGCTTTATGTCTGCTTTCCGCAGCGATGGACTTAAACTGAATCTGCTTGCTGCGGCGATTGTTATTGGCGGGTTCGTGATTGCCTGGGCATTCCATATCTATGGTGGCATTCCCACGCCGGTAATTACCGGGATCATGAGTGGTGCAGTGACCAATACGCCGGGTTTGGGGGCAGCACAACAGTTACTGGCAGAGTACGGTGGGGCGAGCGATGCTTCGGTGGCCGGTATGGGTTATGCGCTGGCCTATCCTTTCGGCATTCTAGGCATCATCCTGACAATGATCCTGGTGCGCTTCTTCTTTCGCATCCGTATCGACAAAGAGGTTGATGAATACAACCTTCAGATCAACAACAATCAGAAAAAACTGCAGAGCGTGACGCTGATCGTTTCCAATCCTAATCTGATTGGGCATGAGATCGCATATATTCGCAAGGTGATCGACAACGAGCTGGTCATTTCACGGATTCAGCGCGGCGACGAGCAGTTCATTCCGCGCGATGACATGCTGCTGGTTGATGGGGATATCCTCTACGGCGTTTCTGCCGTCGATCATCTGGATAACCTGGGTCTCAAGATCGGGCCGACCAAGATCAACCGCAAGCGCAGGATCTCTGGCGATCTGGCGATGTTCCATGTTCTCGTGACCAGTCGTAAAGTTGCCGGTCGCACGATCGAGCAGATTGGGATTGGACGCCGTTACGAGGCTAACATCACCCGCATTTTTCGCGCCGGCATGGAAATCCTGCCGACCAAAAACACGACCGTTGAATTAGGCGATACCGTGCGTGTGGTCGGTAAGCGCGATCTGCTCGAGGATGTTCGCAAGGAATTAGGCAACTCGGTCAAGGAACTTGTGCATCCGAACGCGCTACCTATTTTTCTCGGGATTTTCCTTGGGGTTCTGCTCGGCAGCATTCCTCTTTCCATTCCCGGTCTCCCGATTCCGGCCAAGTTGGGGATGGCCGGAGGCCCATTACTGGTGGCCATCCTTCTTGGCTACAAGGGGCGCGTCGGGCCTTGCGATTTTTACATGAGCCCGGGAGCAAACATCATGTTGCGCGAGTTGGGCATCATCCTGTTCCTTGCCTGCGTCGGTCTTTCTTCGGGCGCGCAATTTGTCGAGACCTTCAATAATGGCGGCTACCTGTGGATGCTTTACGGCGCGGCAATCACCTTTGTTCCGATTCTTGTTGTTGCTGTTACAGCGCGCCTGATGCGAATCAATTATCTGAAGATCTGCGGTGTCGTTGCTGGCGCCATGACCGATCCTCCGGCACTTGATTTCGCCAATAGTTTCGCTCCTGTGCATGCTCAGGCAACGGCGTATGCTACGGTGTACCCGTTGACCATGTTTCTGCGCATTCTGTTTGCCCAGATTCTGGTTTTGATGACCATGTGAGCAAAATGCGTGCATACGCTAGCGGAATGCCGTAATCTTACAGCATTCGTCTTGGCGGTCCTTTTTATCTGGGAGCGGGCATGAAAATCGATATCGAAAGGCTTGGTTTGAAGGATGTTCCGGTTGATCCGGAGACTTTGTTTACTTTTCCCGCAGGGATTGTCGGTTTCGAAGCGTGCAAGCGCTACAAGATTTTTCACGAAGAGGGCGCGCATACCGTATTCTGGCTGCAGTCGGTCGACGATACAGCGCTGATGTTTCCCATCGTGGCACCCGAGACGCTCGATGTCGGTTATCAGATCGAGCTTTCCGATGCTGATTGTGCGTTGATCAAGCTCGACAAGGTCGAAGATGCGGTGGTGGTGGTGATTCTCTACCGCAACGAAACCGAAGGAGGAAAGATTGCCGCCAATACCCGCTCGCCGGTAATTCTCAATTTGCAGAGCCGTCTCGGTATGCAGAAAATCCTGCAGGACGTTCATCCCTCGCTGCTCTATCGCGCGCGCTGAGAGGACGCTAAGAGGCGACTTGTTTCCCTGATGAGGGAAACAAGTCGCCTTTTTTATGCCGCTTGCCGTTTCCGGCCAACGACCATGTGTTTAGGCCGGTTTTACGACAAACAGCAAGTCTCCTGCATTGACCTGGGTTCCTCCGCTCTGGTGGCTCTGTACGATTTCATACACCGAATCTGCAGCGAAGATATTGTTGGCGCCCTGTACGCTGGATAGCGATATTGGCGAAAACAGCTTCATGGCTTCGATCTGACAGAGCGTTGTTGACAGGCGAATATGCGAGCCGGGGGTTACGTATTCCGGCTCGTTGGGCGAAGAGGCGTTGTAGAAAATGCCGGATATGGGCGATAGAACCTTGATTTCATCGCTATCTTCGATACGCAGGGTGTCGATGCATTGATCGGTGGCGCTTTCTGCCGAACGCGACATTGCTTCGCTCAGCGACTGCGGGTCGATACGTTCGAGTAATCCGGGGAGATACCTGGTGTCGTAGTTGCCGCTTAAGAAGATTTCGTCCTGGAGAATGATTTTCAGCAGCGGGATGTTGGTGCTGACCCCCTTGATGCGAACTTTATCCAGAATGTCAGTCAGTCGGCTGATGGCATCGTTTCTGTTTTCCCCATGTACGATCAGTTGCGCGATCATCGAATCATAGAAGGGCGAAACGTTTTTCCCTTCGTCGACGGCACAAATGAGTTCCATATCCTTTCTTTGTGGGAAATAGCATTCCCTGATCTGGCCTGGGGTGGGGATGAAATCGAACGTGCCGTTGGCGTCGATGCGACACCTTTCCGCCGTGATGCGTGCCTCGATGGAAAACCCCCTGTTCTCAATGGCAAGGTTCTCGATTGATTGGCCTTCAGCGATACGAAATTGTTCGGCGACAATGGATACCCCACTGACCCATTCGGTGACTGGGTGTTCCACTTGCAAGCGAGTATTCATTTCCATGAAGTAGCACGCCTGCGCGTTCAGGTCGTAAATGAATTCGACGGTTCCGGCACCGATGTAATTCACCGCGTTGGCCAGATCGGTAGCGCGCCTGAAAAGGTCCTTTTCAAATTTTTCCGGCAACAGGGTCGATGCGGATTCTTCCAGTATCTTCTGGTTGTTGCGTTGCACCGAACAATCACGTAATCCGAGAACCTTGGTATGGCCATGGGTGTCGCGCAAAATCTGGACTTCGATGTGGCGCATCGATTCGACGATTTTTTCCAGATACAGATCGCCATTGCCGAAAGCCGATTTGGCCTCGGAAAATACGTGATTGAAGGCATCGGCGATTTCGCCCGGTTCGCGCGCCATCCTGATCCCCTTGCCGCCGCCGCCATATACGGCCTTGAGTAGAACTGGGTAGCCGATTTCTTCGGCAATTCTGGCGGCCGCAGCCGTGGTGGTCAGAATGCCATGACTACCGGGTACGACCTGGACGTTGTTTTCGATGGCCGTTTTGATGGCATTCGATTTGTTGCCCATGATGTCCATGGATTGGGCGTTAGGCCCAATGAAATTCAGACGATGCATACGGCAAAGGCGGGCGAATTCGGCGTTTTCCGAAAGGAACCCGATGCCAGGATGCAGGGCGTCTACACCGTAGCGGTGGGCAATCGCCAGAACCGAATGCGCGTTGAGATAACTCTCGTCCGGAGTCTGCCCTCCCAGACTGACGGCTTCGTCAACTCCTTCGCGCATCATTCCGGCAGGAACGGAGTCCATGTCCGGATCGGATTGCACCAGAAGAATTTTTTTGTTCAGTTTCTGGGCGATGCGAATCAGTTTGACGGCGGTACAACCACGTGCATGGATCAGCACCTTGTCAATCGCCCCGCGTTGCTCGCCTTCCGCGATGACGGGTTCGATTTTTTTGTCTTCATCATCGGATGGGTGTTTTCCCAGCAACTCGCCCAGAACGTTTTCGACCGTGCGCGAGGGTAGTTCTATTTCCGCATCGATGGAGGCGAGTTCCTCATCCATTCCTTTGGCAAAGGGATGTTTGACCAGCCCTGCCATCGCACCGGGGGTTTTGGCGAGATAGTTCGATACCGTGTACATCGAAGGCAGGAAAGAGGGGACGACTAGGCGTCCGGCAAACGGGAGGTCGGTGCCGCTGAAATAGTAGGTGTGCACCAAGGGGTGTGTGACAAAACTGGCTTGTGAGCCTCCGGTGCAATCGCCGAAACCGAATACTATGACAGGAAGTCCTGTTTCAAGGATGAAGCGGGTGATCCGCTCATTGACGATAGCCATCGAAAACAGGGCGTTGGCGCCCTCCTTGGTTTGCATCCCTCCCGAGGATATAAAGCAGACGAGCGGCAGTTGACGCAGGGTACATTCCTCCAGCAGGGCGCACATCTTTTCTGCCGAGGCCATGTCAAAAGCACCTGCCTGGAAATCGACATTGGAAATTACGGTGCCCACGCACGGATGATCGGCGATGCTCTTCAGGCGGGCGATGCCTGTAATCAGTCCGCACGGCTTGATTCCTGCCTTGATCGCTTTTTCGATGGAAAGGCGGAAGCCAGGAAAAGAGACGGGGTCGGCCGTCATCCGTTGGGCATCGGTTTCCTCAAACTCACTGAAGAAGGTCTCACGGAATGTTTTTGCCGTGGTTGTATTGCCGCGCTTGTAGGTGCGCAGAACTTTCTGTACGAGCAAATCGCGGTAGGCGATATTGAGCTGGTTCCAGAAATCCTTGCGTTTCCCAATGCGAACCGGGTTGATGTGTCCGACGTAGGGTTTCCCGTAGAGATGTGAATTCAGGTATTCGGGAACGAGATTCTCGAAAAAGAAGGTAATGAGCACCAGCAGCGATTCGGACAGGCGCGGGAAACTGATGCGTTTCCATTCCTCGACATCCTTGAGGAAGGTGCCGCGTTTGGGGTGTCTCACGAAATAGCCTAACCAGCGGGCAAAATCTCCGGTCGAGAACTTCTCCGGGCGGTGATTGGAAACGTGCGTGCTTGCTTCCTCAACGGCTTTGTCGAGAATCTTTTTCAGGGAGTCGGCGCTGAGTGTGTGAAATTCTCGTGTCTCAGCAGCGATTTCAGAGAGATTGCTGACGATGTTGTCGTAGATTCGATCGAAGATGAGGATGTTCGAGAACTGCTGCAGGAAGCTGTCTTTGAGGCTTGGGGCGAGAAGCAGGTCTGTCAAGGTCAGGTTGGTCTCGTTGAGGGCGTAAAATTCTTCTGTTTCTGTTTCTGTTTCTTTCCCCACATTCTTCAGCATTTCCCAGATACGTGCGAAATGGTGTCGATTGTCGGTTTTCCAGCGGTTATAGAGATAGAGCGTGACGCGAAAGCAGAATTTTTGTCGCGCATGGTCAAAATTTCTTTGTGGGTCGCCCAAGAGAAGGGTGGTAAAACGACCGCGGTCTATCGACAGTTCGTTGTATTTCTCCCTCAGATTTCTCCATGCTTGTGACAGGTCTTCCTGATAGACCAGTTTTTCCGCGTTCTGTCGCCACTTCTCGAAAGAAATTTCTTGCGCTTTTTTTTGCCGTTCCTGCAAGTCACCGCAGGGCATTTCTTCCTGCGCCAACCGTCCGTAGGCGTCGGTGGTTGAGGATTTGATGCGGTTTCTTAAGGCGAGATAGCGCAGATGGCGGCAGGCATGGCCAAATGGATTGGCAAATTCGGTGCATATGCCGGGGGACGCGAAATCAACCTGGCGCTGTCTTTTCTGCGTGATTTTGTCCTGTTCCAGATGGCGTTGAAGCGAACGTTGGTAATCGGCGAGAATCCCGGGTTCTTCGACAACGATTGTCTGGCATGCCGCCTCGACGGCCTCGATTCCCGATACGATGGCTTCGATCAGGGGCGATGTTCCATAGGCGATGTCCGGAGGCGCCCAGTCGATGATGCCATCGATTGCTCCCCGCATCCTGAGTTCGGCCGGGGCAATGCCGACATGGCGTGCGCTTTCCTGCCAGGACAGGTTGTATTGGCGAGCGATACTGGCCAGCCCCTTGGGCTGGATTGTATTAAATACGCCGGTGCGCAGCGAAAGCAGCAGATTGGTGGCGGCGAGCGGAATGGCTCCACCGGAATATCCGAGACCGTAAATGATGCCCAGTGTGGGGACATGTGCATTGGTCATCTCGGCAATCAGGCGCGAGATGCTGTGCGCTTGGTTTCTGGCGTTGGCCTCGGCTCCGGCATCGGCTCCGGGGGTGTCGATCAGGGTTACGATGGGAAGGTTGCGGCGATTGAGGGAGCGGACGATGCGTGCTGCCTCGCGATGGTGTTCCGGGCTCCATATGCCGTTCCGGATGGCACGGTTTTGTGCGATGAAACCCAGATGCCTTTGCCCGCTCTCGCTCTCCAGCGCGATTTCCACTGCGTAGAGAGGACCCATGTCAATTTCATTGAACACCTTGCCGTTGATCATGCGCAGCACGGTTTTGGCGCTTGGCAGCGATGCGGATTCGGCGAGATCGAGAACGCGTGAGATATAGCCGTCTACGGACAGTTCTTTCAGTCGTTCCAGTTCCTTGCTGATTTCCTTGGGGCAGACCAGGCCCTTCATGTGTCCGGTTAATCGGCGCTCGGAGCCACTGTGTGCTGTTTTAATCTGTTGTTCGGCAAGGGTAAATAGTCGGTGGTTGGTTTTGGAACGGCGTGACATGGCGACTCCTGCGGATGTGTTTCAAGCTTCGGCAAGCGTCGCTGTAACGACGCGTTGTGCGAGGCGGAATCCCTGCAGGAGAAAAACGTTGCGCGTGGCGAGAAGCCTTGCTTTCCGACGCGGAGCCGGGGCGGGCTGAGCAGAAAACACTGGTGCCAGGCGGTCGGCTTCACCCCTCCCCGGGGAATCCTAACCAAAATTCTGGGCCGGTCTTCTGGCTTACCTTTATCCTTCTCCGGCGCCTTCCCGTGCACAAGTCGTTGCACAGTGGCGTATTGCCGGAGTCGTCAGGTTTACAGCAGCGGGGGCTGCGCCGGAATGTTCGCTGTGCGAATTCACCGGCTTCCCGTTTCACCTCGTTCCCAGGTTGGGGAGCGAGACACCCAAAACGCGAAGAATTCTAAGCCATGTCGGGAGAGATGGCAATGACAAGGATGTTCTGGAGCGAATGCGCCAAAAGGCGTACGCCGGAAAGAATTGGCGTGTACTTGTCGCCGTCCTGTTTTCTGCAAGAAGGTTTTTTCTGGTGCCCGGTGAGTAAGAGCTTCAGATTTCCAACAGGTCGCGCCGATAGGCCTGGCTTTTTTCGATGTAATGCGCGATGCCGATCGACAGGCGGGCGACTTCTTCGTCACTGAGCTGACGTATAACGCGGCCGGGGGTGCCGATGATCAGCGAACGCTCCGGGTAGGTTTTGCCTTCCGGGATCAGGGTATTGGCGCCGACGATCGAGTTCTTGCCGATCACCGAGCGGTTGAGCAGCGTGGCGCCCATGCCGATCAGGCAGCCGTCGCCGATGGTGCAGCCGTGCAGGATGACGCTGTGGCCGACGGTGACATCGCGGCCGACGAGCAACTGCAAACCGGGGTCGGTGTGCAGTACCGAGTTGTCCTGGATATTGCTGTTTTCGCCGACCACGATGTGGTCGGTATCGCCGCGCAAAGTCGCACCCCACCAGATCGAGACGTTTTTCGCCAGCGAAACCTGGCCGATGACTGTGGCGCTGGGCGCAACCCAGGCCAGTGGGTCGATTTCCGGAGTGAGTTTGCCGAGACGATAGACGGACATGAGGTTCTCTTCAAGTAACTGAAAGCGGGCGCGGAGAAACAGTTGCTGCTCAGGGAAACGCTTATTCTATCGCGTCGTTTCTTTCTTTGTGCGCTCCGTGCTTGAAACAGCGTTTATTGATATCTCAGCGCCTCGATCGGATCGAGCGCCGCAGCCTTGCGTGCCGGGTAGTAGCCGAAGAAGACGCCGAC
>CAYTWY010000051.1:0-2122 GCA_964440925.1 uncultured Propionivibrio sp.
ATGAGCGGTCTGGAGACGATCCAGGCGGTCAACAAGGAAATCGGGACGAGCGGCGTGCCGCCGATCGTCGTCATGATGACGGCGTTTGGCCGCGACGAGTTGCATAAATCCGATGTGCTGGGGGTGGCGCCGGTGGTGCTGGAGAAACCGGTGATGCCGTCCGGGTTGTTCGACACCCTGATTCGTCTGCAGTACAACGAAGAGCCCCCGCCGCGCCTTGCCGGGGACGGCGCGGACACGCTGCGCAGCCATGCCGAGGCGCTGAAGGGGGCGCGTGTCTTGCTGGTCGAGGACAATGCGATCAATCAGCAGGTGGCGCGCGAGTTTCTCGCCAAGAGCGGGCTGAGCGTTTTTGTCGCGGGCAATGGGCAGGAAGCCGTCGATCTGGTGCGTAACAATCCCTTCGATGCCGTGCTGATGGATTTGCACATGCCGGTGATGGACGGCTTTCAGGCGACGCGCCTGATTCGCCAACTGCCGCTAGCGGCGCATTTGCCGGTTATCGCCATGACCGCTTCGGCTTTGCCGCAGGATAAGGAAAACTGCAAGGCGGCGGGGATGGACGACCATATCGCCAAGCCTGTCGATCCGCAGGAACTGTCGCAGGCGCTGATTCGCTGGATCCGCCCGCGCGGCGTGGCCAATGGCGATGTCAATGGTGTCGTTGCCGCCCCGCGGGGCGGGGGCGGGCAGGAGGATGCCACAGCGGCGGCATTGCGGCTGCTCGCGCGGACCTTGCCCGAAATCGATGTGTGCGGCGCGGTCGGGCGCCTGGGCGGCAATGTGGCACTGTATCGCCGCCTGCTGGGTTCCTTTGCCGCGACGCTGCCCGACATTGCCGCCAAATTGCGTGCCGCCGTCCCGTCTGCCGACAGCGCGGCGCTGTATATGGAAGCGCACAATCTGAAAGGCGTGGCCGGCAATCTTGGGCTGAATTCGCTCCAGTCGCTGGCTGATGAATTGGCACGCAGAGCGAAAGCGGGCGAGGATGGTCTGGGCGAACGGGTCGATGTTCTGGCCCTTGAATGCGCGGCGAAAGCGGCCCAGGTGCAGGCAGCGCTGGCGCCTCTTGCCGACCCGGCGAGCCCTGCGGCCGAAGTGGGCGAACGAGAACCGTCTGCTGACGAGGTGCGCCAGATCGCGACGCAATGCCGGCATCTGGCGCGCCTGTTGCAGGATCGCAACATTGGCGCACGCGAGGTGGTCGCCGAGCTCGATGCCCTGCTGCACGGAAGCGCCCTTGCCGGTGGCTGGGGCGCGACGGCGCGGGCGGTCAGGGAGTTGCGCTTTGCCGACGGACTGGAAGCGCTGCACGTTTTTCGCCATCGTTATGGACTGGAGAGCGAATGAACGCGGCACGGCGCTTTCATGTGTTGATCGTCGACGATGTGCTGGCCAACATCGAATGGCTGGCCAATATCCTGGATAAAAAATATAACGTCAGTTTTGCCACCGGCGGTGCGGAGGCGCTTGATCTGGTGAGTCGCCTGCCGATCGATATCGTTCTGCTCGATGTGGTCATGCCGGAGATGGATGGATTCGAGGTCTGCCGCAAACTGAAGGCCAATGCGCTGACGCGCGATATTCCGGTGGTCTTCCTGACCGGGCTGGAAAATCCGGTCGACGAGGAATTCGGGCTGAACCTCGGCGCCGAGGACTTTCTGCACAAGAGTGTCTCGCCGCCGGTTGTCCTGGCGCGGGTCGGCAATCATCTGCAACTTTCGCAGGCGCGGCGCGAACTGAAACGGCATAACGGGGAACTCGAGCGCCTCGTCGAGGAGCGCACACGTGAGGTGATCCGCCAGAGCCGGCAGATCATTGCTTCGCAGGATGCGACGATCATGGCCTTTTGCGCCCTGGCCGAGGCGCGCGACAACGAGACCGGCAACCATATCCGCCGCACGCAGCATTACGTGCGCGCGCTGGCCGAACGGTTGCGCGATCATCGCCGCTTTTGCGACGAGCTAGATGGCGAAGTCATCGAGTTGCTGTTCAAGTCGGCGCCCCTGCATGACGTGGGCAAGGTGGCGATTCCCGATTCCATCCTGCTCAAACCGGGGAAACTGACAGCGGAAGAATGGGTGGTCATGAAAACACATTGCGTGGCCGGACAGCGGGCAAT
>CAYTWY010000051.1:2222-4723 GCA_964440925.1 uncultured Propionivibrio sp.
GATGCGCTGCTGTCCCTCGTCAATGTGTTCAGGGACATTGGCGAGCATTATCGCGATCCGGCGTAGGCCTGCGGCGAATTCTTTCCGCCGCGCCCTTCCCGTGCCGGCGCGGTTATTTGCGTAGGGCGTGATCGAGCTTCTTTTCGATCTGCTCGATGGGCGCGACGCCAGGAATACGTTCGCCGTCAGCGAAAAACAGGGTTGGTGTGCCGGTGACCGACAGCCTGCGGCCGAGTTCTATGGTTTTCTGGATGGCGCTGGTGTCGCAATCGCCTTTTCCGTTCGGCGCCTTGTTTTCCAGCATCAGTTCGTTCCAGGCTCTGGCGCGATCTGCCGCGCACCAGATCTGGTTCGATTTTTCCTGCGAATCGGGCGAGAGAATGGGCATCAGGAAAGTGTAGAGCGTGATGTTGTCGAGACGGGCGATATCGCGCGCCAGTTTCTTGCAGTAACCGCAGTTCGGGTCCTCGAAACTGACCAGGATGCGCTTGCCGTCGCCGCGCACCTGCTTGATCGCCAGTTCCAGCGGCAGGTCGGAAAACTTGATGGCCATCAGCTTTTGCATGCGTTCGGCGGTGACGTTCTTCATCGTCCGGGTGTCAATCAGTGTGCCGGCAAGAACGGCGGAGAGCTTCTCGTCGGTGTAGAAAATACGGCCTTCGGCAAAGACTTCGTAAAGGCCGAGGTAAGGGCTTTTGGTAACGCTGCTGACCTTGCCGCCAAGTTTGGCCTCGAAGGCCTTTTTCAGGCTCGCTTCGTCGGCTGCGGCCGGCAGGGCGAGAATAGCGCTCAAGGCGAGCGGCAAGAGTTTCTTCAACATGAGATTCTCCGGTGATAACTGTTTGGTTGTTCGGTCGTTCTTTTCCCCGTGGCGCGGCTTGACCGTGGGTAGATTGTGCGGCGCGCCTTGCGTCTCCGCTTCGGCGGAAAGGCGCTATCCTACCACTGTGGCGCTTTTACGCGCTTCGCGGCGTCGGGTTTTACAGCGCGACGAAGTCGTGTTACAAGCTTCGCGCATGAAAGAGACGTCCGCGCGCCACTACTATTTTCCGGCCATTCTGTGCGCCGAGTTCGATTCGCCAATCGACGCCCTGCTCAGCCTGCAGGTGCCGCAGGATGAAGTCATGAACCTCGTTGCTGCCACCTGGAGCGCCGCGGATGCGGCCTGCGTGCTGGCGACGGTCGATGGCGGGCGGCATGTCGCGGCGCTGCGTCTGCCCTCCGGGCGGTGGGCCGCGTGCAATGCCTACCTCGATCAGTGTTGCGCTTCGCCAAGGGATGCCGAGCGCCGCTTGCAGAAGCTGGTCAGGCGAGGCCGGCGCGGCTGTGTTGTAACGGTGGACGAGCCCTGGTCAGGCTAGGGTTCGGGAGCGGCGGAAAATAAAAAAGCCGGTTCATTGCTGAACCGGCTTTTCTGTTGCCTTGCGGCAGAGGCTTGATTAGCCCAGCGTACCGACGTTGTTGAGGTCGGCAAAGGCTTGTTTCAGGCGAGCCTTGAAGCTTTCTTCGCCTGCACGCAGCCAGGCGCGCGGATCGTAGAACTTCTTGTTCGGCTTGTCGTCGCCATCCGGGTTGCCGATCTGGCCTTGCAGGTAGCCTTCGTTCTTCTTGTAGAAGGCGCGCACACCGTCCCAGAACGCCCATTGCGTATCGGTATCGATGTTCATCTTGATGACGCCGTAGGAAATGGCTTCGCGGATTTCTTCGATGGTCGAACCCGAACCACCGTGGAACACGAAGTCAATCGGCTGAGCCTTGGTGCTGTACTTCTTCTGGATGAATTCCTGCGAGTTCTTCAGGATGATCGGCCGCAGCTTGACGTTACCGGGTTTGTAAACACCGTGCACGTTGCCGAAGGAGGCAGCGATGGTGAAGCGGTTGCTGATCTTCGACAGTTGTTCGTAGGCGTAGGCCACGTCTTCCGGCTGGGTGTAGAGCTTGGAGCTGTCCACGCCGCTGTTGTCGACGCCGTCTTCTTCACCGCCGGTCACGCCGAGTTCGATTTCCAGGGTCATGCCGATCTTGCTCATGCGGGTCAGGTAGCGCGAGCAGATTTCGATGTTTTCCTCCAGCGACTCTTCCGAGAGGTCGAGCATGTGCGAGCTGAACAGGGGCTTGCCATGTGCCTTGTAGAACTTCTCACCGGCGTCGAGCAGGCCGTCAATCCAGGGCAGCAGCTTCTTGGCGGCGTGGTCGGTGTGCAGAACAACGCTGGCACCGTACATTTCGGCCAGAGCGTGCACGTGGTGAGCGGCGGAAACAGCGCCAGCAACGCAGGCACGTTGAGCGTCGTTGTTGAGTGCCTTGCCAGCGTAGAACTGGGCGCCACCGTTGGAGAACTGGATGACCGCTGGCGACTTGAGTTCAGCGGCAGTTTCCATGACGGCGTTGACCGTGCTGGTGTTGATGACGTTGACCGCCGGGAGAGCGAAATTCTTGGACTTGGCCAGCGCGAAGAGGGCTTGCAAATCGTCACCGGCGATAACACCCGGTTTTACCTG
>CAYTWY010000051.1:4823-8039 GCA_964440925.1 uncultured Propionivibrio sp.
GGGTACGGCCGGTATAATCGCGAATTACCCACGGAAATTTTGCCTCATGTCCGATCTGCTTGCCAACCTCAATCCTGCCCAACTCGCCGCGGTCACCCTGCCGCCGCAGCACGGATTGATTCTCGCCGGGGCGGGCAGCGGCAAGACCCGTGTGCTGACGACGCGCATTGCCTGGCTGGTGTCGACCGGACAGGTTGGCGCGCATGCTGTTCTTGCCGTGACCTTTACCAACAAGGCGGCCAAGGAAATGCTGGCACGCCTGTCGGCGATGCTGCCGATCAATACGCGGGGTTTGTGGATCGGCACCTTCCACGGTTTGTGCAACCGCCTGCTGCGTGCCCATTATCGCGAGGCCGGCTTGCCTGCGCTGTTCCAGATTCTCGATTCGGCCGACCAGCTGTCGGCGATCAAGCGCTTGCTGAAAAACCTCAATGTTGACGATGAGAAGTTCCCGCCACGCGAGCTGGCCCATTTCATCAATGCCCACAAGGATCAGGGTATCCGGGCGGCGCAGGCCGAGGTCTATGACGATTACACCCAGCGCCGCGTCGAGCTGTATGCCGAATACGATGCGCAATGCCAGCGCGAGGGGGTGGTGGACTTTGCCGAGTTGCTGCTGCGTACCTACGAATTGTTGTGTCGCAACGAGCCGTTGCGACGGCATTATCAGACACGCTTCCGGCACATTCTGGTCGATGAGTTCCAGGATACCAATCGTCTGCAATACGCCTGGTTGAAGCTGCTCGCCGGTCGTGACGGCAGCGCCCCGCAAGCTGATGGGGCCTGCCTGTTTGCCGTGGGTGATGACGATCAGTCGATCTACGCTTTCCGTGGAGCCGAGGTCGGCAACATGCGTGATCTGGAACGTGAATTTGCCGTGCAGAACGTGATCCGCCTGGAACAGAATTACCGCTCGCACGGCAATATCCTGGATGCCGCCAATGCGCTGATCAAGAACAATCGCGGGCGGCTCGGCAAGACGCTGTGGACCGACGCCGGGGCGGGCGAGCTGATCCGGGTGTTCGAGGGCTTTTCGGATATCGACGAGGCGCGCTTTGTGGTGGATGAGGTGCGCGAACTGGTGCGCGATGGTTTTCCGCGTACCCAGATGGCCCTGCTTTACCGTTCCAACGCCCAGTCGCGGGTGCTTGAACACCAGTTATTTACCGCCGGAGTGCCTTACCGGGTCTATGGTGGTCTGCGCTTTTTTGATCGGCAGGAAATCAAGCATGCGCTGGCCTATCTGCGCCTGATCGGGAATCCCGACGATGACACGGCGTTCACCCGTGTGGTCAACTTCCCGACGCGCGGGATTGGTAGTCGCAGCATTGAAGCCCTGCAGGAAGCGGCGCGCCGCGCCAATTCGAGCCTCTACAACGCGGCCGCCAGCCTGAGCGGGAAAGCCGGGGCGGCGGTGGGCAACTTCATCCGGCTGATCGAAACGCTGCGCGCGGAAACCGCCAACCTGCCGTTGCCGGAAGTCATTGACCACCTGATCGAGAAAAGCGGTCTGCGCCAGCATTACCTCGGCGAGAAGGAAGGCCGTGAGCGTCTGGAAAACCTTGATGAGCTGATCAACGCGGCGACCAATTTCCTGCAGGAAGAGAACGATACGCTGGCCAACCCGGCCGAAGCCAGTCCGCTGGCCTCGTTCCTCGCCCATGCATCGCTTGAGGCCGGCGAGCATCAGGCCGGCGAGGGTCAGGAGGCGGTGCAGTTGATGACCGTGCACGCGGCCAAGGGGCTGGAGTTCGACGTGGTGTTCATTACCGGGCTGGAGCAGGGGCTGTTTCCGCACGACAATTCGACGCAGGAGCGCGACGGTCTGGAAGAAGAGCGGCGGCTGATGTATGTGGCGATGACGCGGGCGCGCAAACGGCTCTATCTTTCGCACGCGCAGACCCGCATGCTGCACGGGCAGACCCGCTACTGCGTGTCTTCGCTGTTTTTCGAAGAGCTGCCCGAAGAATTGCTGCGCAAGGTCAATATTGCGCCGGCCTTCAATGCCGGTGCCGCGCCTTATGCGCCGTCGGCTCCGACGCGCACGCCGGTGTCTGCGTCAACGTCGGCCGGCGGCTTTCGCATCGGGCAGAACGTCGAGCATGCCAAGTTCGGGCTGGGGGTTATTGTTGCCGCCGAGGGCGGCGCCGATGCGCGCGTTCAGGTCAATTTTGGCGCGCACGGCATGAAATGGTTATCGCTGGAATTCGCCAAACTGACGCCGGTTTGAGTTAATCCACCGGCGTCGCGCTGCTTACCAACGGTCGCGACGATCGTGGCGGTCGTGATGTGGGCGGTGATGCCAGTCGTCGCGGCGATGCCTGCTTTCGATGTAGATGACGGGCGGCGGTGCGACGACCCGCGGCGCCGGGGCGTAATACACGGTTTGCGGCGGGTAATAGCCTTCCTGCGCATAATAGACGGGCTGCGCCGGGTAATAGTCGACGCGTCGGCCGACGCGCGGCGTATCGTCCTCGGCGGCTATCGAGGCGCCAGCGGCAGCGCCGAGAACGCCGCCGATCACCGCGCCTTGTCGTCCGCCCAGCGCCCTTCCCACCAGCGCTCCGCTCCCCCCGCCGAGTAGCGCTCCGAGCAGGGTGTCGTTGGCCAGGGCAAGCCCGGAGGAGAGCAGACCGAGGCTGATGAGCAGAGGTATTGCAAATCGCCGTTTCATGATGGGCATCCTTTTTTTGTGGGTTCCTACGACAAATAACGCGGAGTAAGGCGCACCGCTGACCGGACTTACAAATTGTTACGCTTGCCGGTTTTTCTCTGCCGAGTGATTCTGGCGACTCTCCTGCCGGGGTAGAATGCCGGGATGTCCGAACCGCGCTTTATTCACCTCCGCCTGCACAGCGAATACTCCGTCACCGACGGGATGGTGCGCCTGGACGTTGGCAAGAACCACGATTGCCCGCCGGTGCGCCGGGCGCAGGAAGACGGCATGCCGGCCCTGGCGTTGACCGATCTGTCCAACCTGTTCGGTATGGTCAAGTTTTACACGGCGGCGCGTTCGCGCGGCATCAAGCCGATCATCGGCGCCGACGTCTGGCTGGCCAATGCGCGCGATCCGGATCGTGCGCACCGCCTCCTTCTGCTGTGCCGTTCGCGGCAAGGCTTCCTGCAGTTGTGCGAACTGCTGACGCGTGCCTGTCTGGCCCCACGGGCACGTGGTCGGGCCGAGATCACGCACCGGATGCTGAACGAAGTCGGCGT
>CAYTWY010000051.1:8139-12317 GCA_964440925.1 uncultured Propionivibrio sp.
CGCGAGGATTTCAAGGCGCATGAAGCGCGGGTGTGCATCGCCGAAGGCTATATGCTCGGCGATACGCGGCGCCCCAGACCTTACACCGAGGAGCAGTATTTCAAATCGACGGCCGAGATGGCAGAGCTGTTTTCCGACTTGCCGGAAGCCTTGCAAAATACCGTCGAAATTGCCAAGCGCTGCAATCTGTCGATTACCCTGGGCAAGAATTACCTACCCGATTTTCCGACGCCGGACGGTATCACCCTCGACGACTTCTTGTGTCAGGAAGCGGCGCGCGGGCTGGAAAAGCGGCTGCTGCAGTTGTTTCCCGATGCGGATGAACGCGCGGCGCAACGCCCGGTTTATGAAGCGCGCCTGCAGATCGAGACGGCGACCATCGTGCAGATGGGTTTTCCCGGCTACTTCCTGATCGTGGCCGACTTCATCAACTGGGCCAAGAACAATGGCGTTCCCGTCGGGCCGGGGCGCGGTTCGGGTGCCGGTTCGCTGGTCGCCTTCTCGCTCGGCATTACCGATCTCGATCCCTTGCGCTACGCCCTGCTGTTCGAGCGCTTCCTCAATCCGGAGCGGGTGTCGATGCCCGACTTCGACATCGATTTCTGCCAGGACAACCGCTGGCGGGTCATCGAATACGTGCGCGAAAAATACGGCAGGGAGGCGGTGTCGCAAATCGCCACCTTCGGCACCATGTCGTCGAAGGCGGTGATTCGCGACGTCGGGCGGGTGCTTGATTTACCGTACAACTTCTGCGACCAGCTGTCCAAACTCATTCCCGTCGAACAGAACAAGCCGCTGTCGCTCGACAAGGCCATCGAGGCCGAACCGCAGCTCAAGGCCAAGATTGAGGATGACGAAGGGGTGGGCGAACTGTTCGGGCTGGCGCGCCGGCTGGAAGACTTGACGCGCAATGTCGGCATGCATGCCGGCGGCGTGCTCATTGCGCCGGGCAAACTGACCGATTTCTGCCCGCTGTATTCGGCCGATGCCGGCGCTTCGGTGATTTCGCAATTCGACAAGGATGACGTCGAAAAAGTCGGGTTGGTGAAATTCGACTTCCTTGGCCTGCGCAACCTGACCATCATCAAGCTGGCTGTCGATTACGTCGAGCAACAGACAGGGGGACGGCCCGATCTCGATGCGTTGGCCTTCGACGATCCGAAGGCCTACCAGATTCTCAAGGACGCTAACACCACGGCGATCTTCCAGGTCGAATCGGAGGGCATGAAAAAGCTGCTCAAGAAGCTGGCTCCCGATCGTTTCGAAGACATTATCGCCGTGCTTGCGCTGTACCGGCCGGGGCCGCTCGGTTCCGGCATGGTTGATGACTTCATCCTGCGCAAAAAAGGGCAGCAGAAGATCGACTATTACGTCGATGACCTGAAAGCCTGCCTGGAGCCGACCTACGGGGTGATTGTCTATCAGGAACAGGTGATGCAGATCGCCCAGATCATCGGTGGCTATACGCTCGGTGGCGCCGATCTGTTGCGCCGCGCCATGGGCAAGAAAAAAGCCGAGGAAATGGCGCAGCATCGTGAATTGATGCGCGCGGGGGCGAAAAAGAAAGGCTTCGACGAAAAGCTGGCGATGCAGCTGTTCGACCTGATGGAGAAGTTCGCCGAATACGGCTTCAATAAGTCGCACACCGCCGCGTATGCCGTCGTGACCTATCAGACGGCCTGGCTCAAGGCGCATCATTGTGCGGCGTTCATGGCCGCAACGCTGTCGTCGGATATGGACAACACCGACTCGGTGAAGATTTTCTACGACGATGCGATTGCCAACAAGCTCACCGTGCTCGGGCCGGATGTCAATGCGTCCGAGTACCGCTTCGTTCCAGTTGATCGCCAGACCATCCGCTATGGGCTGGGCGCGGTCAAGGGTACCGGCGAACAGGCGGTGAATTCGATCCTCAAGGCGCGGGCGGAGGGCGGCGCGTTCAAGGATCTTTTTGATTTCTGCCGGCGCATCGACAAACGGCTGGTGAACCGGCGCACCATCGAGGCGCTGATTCGCGCCGGTGCTTTCGATGCGCTCGACGACCACCGGGCCCGCCTGCTGGCTTCGGTGGGGATCGCCATGGAAGCGGCCGAGCAGGATGAGCGCAATGCCCTGCAAGTGAGTCTGTTCGAGGTTTTCGACAGCGCCACGCTGGCCGAACATGCGCCGCAATATCGCGAGGTGCCGCGCTGGAAGGAGCGGGAGAAACTGGCCGAAGAGAAACTGGCGCTGGGTTTTTTCTTTTCCGGACATCCCTACCACGGGGTGCAGGCCGAGGTTTCGCGCTTTGTGCGCCGGCCGCTCTCTTCACTGCAGGTAAAGAAGGAAGCGCAATTGCTGGCCGGGCTGGTGGTCAGTGTGCGCAGCAAGATGACGGCGCGCGGCAAAATGGCTTTTGTCAGCCTCGACGATGGAACGGCGACGCAGGAAGTCGGCGTGTTCAGCGAACTGCTCGAAAGCGAGCGCCAGAAAATTCGTGAAGACGAGGTTCTCGTTGTCGAAGGCAAGGTGCAGCGCGATGACTTCGCCGGAGAAGGCAGGGTGCGCGTGACGGCGGAGCGCATCCTGACCCTGGCCGAAGCGCGCGGTCGTTTTGCCAGGCATCTGCGCCTGTCGTTTGGCGAAGGCCATTCCGGCGCGTACATGGCTTCCGCCGTACATCGGTTGCGCGACATGCTGGCGCCCTACTTGCCGGGCAACTGTCCGATTCGCCTCAACTACCGCAACGCCGATGCGCTATGCGAATTGAATCTTGGCGATGCTTGCCGGGTGCGGCTGGAAGATGAATTGCTGGGGGCGCTGACCGAGTGGCTGGGCGCCGAAAACGTGGGTGTTGAATACGCCTGACGCAGGGCGCGGCGCCCCCGGCGCGTGCGCGACAGGGGACGCGGATCCGGCGTTAGCGGAGAATGGCGGAAATGCCGCCGATGACGGCGCCGGCGATCAGGCCGCAGACCAGCAGTACGGCGGTGTAGGGCAGTGCCTTGTCCTGCGGTGCTTTCATCATCACCGGAATACCGACGAACAGCAGGTAGACCGAGTATAACGAGGCCAGCAAGCCCAATAGCGAGAGTGCCGGGATAATCGAGAAGATCCCGCCGACCATGCCGGCCGTGCTGCCATAGGCGATCAGTTTGAGGGCGTTCATCTGATTTTTCTGTCCCCCGAAGGTGGGCGCCAGGGCGTCGGCGATGAGTGCCAGAACATAGATCATGGCCAGCGACAGGACATAGCTGACGACCATGTTGACGAGTCCGGCGACCAGCGGAACGCGTACCGCGAAGCCGAAGGCGCTGACGCCGATGAGCGACATGCCGATGAAACCGGCAATCGCCGGGATGGCGGCGAGGATCAACAGGTATTGGGTGTACAGCGCGGTCACGTCGGTGGCTTCGCCTTCGATGACCGGCCAGGTTTCTTTTGGAGAGAGCAGGATCCCCTTGACGCGCTGGACGATATTCATGTCTGACCTTTCTTTTGATGGAGGGAAAAAGAAAACGTGCGACGGAAAACAGGCGGCAAGCATACTCCCTTTTATTCCGTTTCCGGAAGGGGGGTGTGGCGCGAGGGTCTTGATTCGGCAGAATAAAAGCCCCCCCGCTCGGGCGGGGGGCGGTTCAGCGATAGCGGTTGATCAGGTCACGCGAGGCTTGTGCGGCCAGGCGCGACGCTTCAGCATAGTCTTCGCCCTTGCCGGCGTAAAGGATGGCGCGCGAATTGTTGATGATCAGGCCAGCGCCGTCGGCCGTGCGACCGGCGTTCAGCGTGGCTTCCACGTCGCCGCCCTGGGCGCCGATGCCTGGCACCAGCAGCGGCATGTCGCCGACAATGGCGCGAACGCGGGCGATTTCGTCGGGGAAGGTGGCACCAACCACCAGCGCGCATTGGCCGGTGGTATTCCATTCCCTGGATACCAGCTCGGCGACATGTTCGTACAGTTTCTTGCCGCCGACGTCGAGGAACTGCAGGTCGCTGCCGCCGGGGTTGGAGGTACGGCAGAGCAGGATGACCCCTTTGTCGGCGTAGGCCAGATACGGCTCGACCGAATCCTTGCCCATGTACGGGTTCACCGTGATGGCATCAGCCTGGTAACGCTCGAAAATTTCTTTGGCGTATTGTTCGGCGGTGCTGCCGATGTCGCCGCGCTTGGCGTCGAGGATGACCGGAACGCCGGGATG
>CAYTWY010000052.1:0-9361 GCA_964440925.1 uncultured Propionivibrio sp.
CAGTTCGTCGCCGGACAACCGGCCAACAACGTGCTGCTCACTGGCGCCCGCGGCTCGGGCAAGTCTTCGCTGATCAAGGCGCTGCTGAACGAATATGCAGCGCAGGGATTGCGCGTCATCGAGGTGGAAAAAAACGACCTGACCGACCTGCCCGACATCGTCGACCTGCTCACGGGCCGGCCGGAACGCTTCATCCTCTACTGCGACGATCTCTCCTTCGACGCCGGCGACGCCACTTTCAAAGCGTTGAAAGTCGTCCTCGACGGCTCGCTTGCTGCCGCGCCCGACAACGTGCTGATCTACGCCACCTCGAATCGCCGCCACCTGATGCCGGAATACTTTGCCGAGAATCTTGAAGGCCAGCGCCTGGGCGAAGAAATCCACCCTGGCGAAGCCATCGAAGAAAAAGTCTCGCTCTCCGACCGCTTCGGCCTCTGGCTCTCGTTCTACCCCTTCGACCAGGACGCCTACCTGCACATCGTCGCGCATTGGCTGCGCACGTTCGGCTGCCCGGCACAGGATATCGCCCAGGCCGAGCGCGCCGCCCTCAACTGGGCGCTGCAACGCGGCTCACGCAGCGGCCGCGTAGCCTGGCAATTCGCCAAGGACTGGGCTGGCAGACACAGCACAAGCTCCGTACCGGAGCACCAATGAGCAAGATCGTCGAAGTGGCTGCTGTCATTCTGCTGCGCGCCGGCCGGCACGGGCCGGAGTATCTGCTCGCCCAGCGCCCGGCTGGCAAGGTCTTTGCCGGCTACTGGGAATTTCCCGGCGGCAAGGTGGAGGCCGGAGAGAGCTTCCTCGACGCGGCACGGCGCGAACTGCAGGAAGAACTGGGCATCGCCATCGACCGCGCCTGGCCCTGGATCTGCCGCGAATTCAGCTACCCGCACGCCCGGGTACGCCTGAAATTTTTCCGCGTCCATTCCTGGCAGGGGGAAATCACGCCCATCGAACACAGCGGCCTGTGCTGGACGCGGCTGGGCGAAGCGCCGGACGTTTCCCCGATCCTGCCAGCCAACGGCCCGATCCTGCGCGCACTCGAACTGCCGCCGATATACGCCCTGACGCATGCCGAAGCAAATGGCGTCGACACCGAGCTGTCGCGTCTGGACACCGCCTTACAAAACGGGTTGCGCCTGATCCAGGTCCGCGACAAGACACTGCCCGCGGACGAGCGTCAGCGTCTGGCCGAGGGGGTCATGGCGCTGACGCGCAGTTACCCGGAGGCGCAGGTGCTGGTCAACGACGACGAGGCGCTGGCGCAGGCTGTCGGCGCGCACGGCCTCCACCTGTCGTCGGCCGCGCTGCGGCAATGCGCACGGCGCCCGCCGTTCGAGCGTGTCGCCGCATCCTGCCATTCCGCCGAGGAACTGGCGCACGCCGCGATGCTCGAACTCGATTTTGCCGTCCTCAGCCCGTTGCTGCCCACCCCCTCGCACCCCGGTGTTCCCGGCATGGGCTGGGACACCTTCGCCGCTCTGATCGAACAGGCGCCGCTGCCGGTCTTTGCCTTGGGTGGCATGCAGCCGTCAATGCTGGATGAGGCTCGCACATACGGCGCACACGGCATTGCCCTGCTGCGCGGCTGGCAGGAAACGACTGGGGGGCGTTAAATCAGCTGGAGCTGGAGAAGGGGGGCGTGGGCAGGGAATCCTGACCCTCGTCGGGCGCGTCCTGCACCGGAACGCGGTAGGCTTCGGAAGCCCAGGCGCCAAGATCGATCAGCTTGCAGCGCTGGCAACAGAAGGGCCGGAATGGATTGTCCGCACGCCACAGCGAATCGCCGCCGCATTGCGGACAGGAGACGGTCAGTACGCGCCCGGCCATCAGAGATTACAGAAAGTCATGTCGAAGGGAACATCCACGGCGGTATCGCACTGGCGCGTACGCCGGTCGTTTTCCGGACGGACGAAGCGGATGTTCAGCGCATATTTGTTGGCGCTGATCTCGGGCACAAAAGGCGCCTGCAATTGCAGCGTGATGCGTACCATCTGCGAATTGCTCCCGCCCAGCATCATCTGGTAAGCGCCACCCCTGGCCAGGCGATTCTCGGCATTGCCGCTCTGCCGCAGCAGGCGCAGGACGATGACGATTCCGTCATTGAGGGGCATGAACGGCTTCAGCCAGCCCTGCAGCGATTCCCTGCGCTGCGTCACCGGCAGGTGCTGCCAATAGTGGTAGGACGGCAGATCGAACTCGCACACGCCGCCGGGAATCACCGCCCGGCTTTTCACCCCCATCAGCCATTCGTTCTCGCGCAGGTGCTGACCGATCTTGCCAGTTATCGCGAGCAGGGCAGCGGACGCGTGCTCCAGCTCGCAGAGCGCGCCGGACAGAGCTTCTTCCGAAATTTCTGGATTGTTGCGAAAGCCGAGCAGGGTCTGTCGCTGCCGCTCAAGCTCCTGGATCAGATCCATCTTCAGGTCGGCGCGCCCGGCAACATCGAGAATTTCAAACAGGGTGAGCAGCGCCACGTGGTGTTCGCGCGAACCATCCTGCCCGATGAAATAGGTGGCTTTGTCGAATAAATCCTCCAGGCGCAGCAAGGTTCGCGTGCGCTCATTGAAAGGATATTCGTATGTGATCACGACCCCACCGCGTCTTTTTTAGAGTAATCGCCGGATTTTGCAGCATTTGTCACAAAATCTCAACCTTCTCTCCCTTTGCGCGCATCCCCAACATCAGATATTTGCGGTGCAGCGCCTCGACGCGCACACGCAAATCCCCCAGCGCACCCTCATTGAGCAGCACTTCGTCGGCTGCCCTCAGGCGTTCCTCGCGTCCGGCCTGTGCCGCCATGATGGCGCGTACCTCGTCTGCCGGCAAGCCACTGCGCGCCATGACACGGGCAATCTGCGTCTCCGGGGCGCAATCGACGACGAGAACGCGCGCAACGCTTTGCCGATAGGCGGGCAATTCGACAAGCAAGGGCACGACCAACAACACGTAAGGCGCCACCGTCTCCGCGCGGCAACGCGCCGCGCATTCGTTCAGGATCAGCGGATGCAAAATACCTTCCAGCCGCGCGCGCGCCGCCGGATCGGAAAAAACCAGGCGCCGCATGCCGGCCCGGTCGAGTCCGCCCGCGAACGAGCCCGCTTCGGCACCGAAAGCCGCAACGAGCGCCGGCATGGCGGCACCCTGCGCTTGCGTCAGCTCATGCGCAATGACATCGGTATCGATGATCGGCGCACCGAGGGCAGCAAACAGACTGGTAACCGTACTCTTGCCGCAGCCAATCCCGCCGGTCAGTCCTACCCGCAAGGGATGCGCGGGAAACGCCATCAGGCCTCCGGGCGTGACGCCGGACACGCGGCCGGTGCATTCCCCGGCAGCACTTCGCCGAGCAAGCGGCGCAGCGCCTCGATCTCCGCTGGCGCGCCGCGCAGCTGCACCTGCGCCGACACCGGCCGCGTTTCACGCTCGCCGAGTCTGGCCGAGCGCACGCCCTGGGCGCGCAACCGGGCCAGGTATTCGCTCGCGCCTTCCTTGCTGGAGAAAATGCCGAGCGAAATGGCGAACCGGAAAGGCCCGGCCTCCTGTATGACAAAAAAATCAGCGACGCGCAGACGCTTGAGTTCGCCGACCTTTCTCTCCGTTTCCGCCTTGCTGGCCAGCGGCGGAATATAGACCCAGTATTTCTGGCTGCCTGGCAGCGGCGCGCGCTCCGCGCTCAACGCCGGAAATTTTTCCTGCAGCAATTTTTCCAGGCGCGGCAGATCGCTCGCCGCCACTTCGGCAAGCAGCAGGCAGGATTCGCCCGTTTTCTCCGCCGCCGCAGTCTTTTTCTCCGCCGCCGCCTGCTCGCTCTCGCTGCGCGACACAACCCGCAACTGGTCGGCTCGCAACTGCTGTTGCAAACGCAGCGCGTCGGGATTTTCCACCGCCCCGAGCAGCCCTTGCGTCCACGCGAAGAAGAGCAGGTTGGCCAGAATCAGTAGAAAGACGAAAGCGCGCATGGTGCGGATCTTCGCGCTTAACCGACCTGCGGCAGGTGCTGTAACGAGGCCTTGATCGCCTCTTCCGGATAGACGAAGTCTTCCAGTTCACCGGCAAAGTAGCGGTCATACGAGCCCATGTCGAAATGGCCGTGCCCGGTGAGATTGAAGAGGATCGTCTTGGCCTCGCCGGTTTCCTTGCATCGCAGCGCTTCATCGATAGCGCCACGGATGGCGTGGCACGACTCCGGCGCCGGAATAATCCCTTCGGCGTGAGCAAAAGTCACACCGGCTTCGAACGTCGCCAGTTGCGGCACGGCAACGGCCTCGATCAACCCTTCGTGGTAGAGCTGCGAGACGAGCGGCGAAGCGCCGTGGTAACGCAGTCCTCCGGCATGAATTCCGGGCGGCATGAAATCGTGGCCGAGAGTGTACATCTTCATCAGCGGCGTAAAGCCCGAGGCATCGCCGAAATCGTAAGCGTACAGACCCTTGGTCAGCGACGGGCACGACGACGGCTCGACCGCCACCAGGCGCACCGGCTTGCCCTTATGCCCGCCAGCCGCATTGTCGGCAACGAAGGGGAAGGCCATGCCGGCAAACGAGGAACCGCCGCCGCAGGGCGCAAAAACCACGTCTGGCCAGTCGCCGGCCATTTCGAACTGTTTTTTCGCTTCCTGGCCGATGATTGTCTGATGCAAGGCCACATGGTTGAGCACCGAACCGAGGGCATAGTTGGTGTCGGCGCGCGAGGCTGCCTCCTCGACGGCTTCGGAAATGGCCAGCCCAAGCGAACCCTGGTTGTTCGGATCGGCCGCCAGTGCGGCACGCCCGGTCTGCGTGATGTTCGACGGACTGGAGAACACTTCGGCTCCCCAGGTCTGCATCATCGAGCGCCGGTAGGGCTTCTGGTCGTAACTGACCTTGACCATATAGACGCGCACGTCGAGGCCGAACATCTGGCCGGCCAAGGCCATCGAGCACCCCCACTGACCGGCACCGGTTTCTGTCGTGATGCGCCGGATCCCCGCCTGCTTGTTGTAATACGCCTGTGCCACGGCGGTATTCGGCTTGTGCGAACCGGCCGGCGAAACACCCTCGTTCTTGTAGTAGATGCGCGCCGGCGTACCGAGCATGGCTTCCAGACGGACTGCGCGCACCAGTGGCGACGGCCGCCACAGGCGATAGATCTCGCGCACTTCCTGCGGGATCGGAATCCAGCGTTCGGTCGACACTTCCTGTTCGATGATGGCCATCGGGAAAATGGCCGCCATCTGCTCCGGCGTCGCCGGGCTACCGTCAGCCGCCAGCGCCGGCAAGGGCGGATTGGGCATGTCGGCCGCCACGTTGTACCAGTGGGTCGGAATTTCGGATTGTGGCAGTACGAAACGCAACGATTCCATCAAAGCTCCCTGAAACGAGGTATGTTCGAAAAGAAAAGCGCAAGTATAGCCGCGGCAGCGAAGTCCTGCAGCAGAAACGGCATGGCGCAGGCCAGATAGCCGCAGACACCACGCCGCAAACAATGCCTTGCCGGAAAAAACCGGGCCACAGGCCGTGTCGCCGTCCGCACCCGGACGCGGCAGAAGAAACGCAGCCTGACGGTTCAGCCGAGCCTGGCGAGCAGTTCGGCTTTCTTGGCGTCGAACTCGGCTTGCGACAGGATGCCTTTGCCGACCAGGGCATGCAGCTTCTCCAGGGTGACCAGCACTTCGTCGGCGCACGTTGCCGTCGGAACCGCTGGCCCCGGCATGGTCTGCGCCAGCGCTTGCGCCATCGTCTGCCCGACGCTCAGCCCGGCGCCAAGTCCAGCTCCCATGCCGGCCATGCCACCTTCATTCTGCGCCGCCAGAGGAATCGCATCGGCGGCCTGCACCTGCGCATAGGCCGGCATGCCGCCCATCATGTTCACGCCGATGCGCTTGTCGAGGATCTGTTGCAACTCATCCGGCAGGGAGACGTTCTGCACGGTGAAACTGTCGAGAAGCAGGCCGTAACGCGCAAAAAGCGGATCGAGCAGCGCTTTCAGCCGAGTCGCCAACTCGTTCAGATTGGCTGCCATATCAAGAAACGGCACGCCCGCTTCGCCGAACAGATCGCTCAGGGCGGCGACCACCAGGCCACGCAACTGACCGTCGAGATCGTCGACCGTATAGTATTCGCGCGTGCCGGAAATTTCCTTGTAAAACGTCTCCGGCGCGGCCAGCCGGTAGGCATAAAGGCCAAAAGCGCGCATACGCACCACGCCAAAATCCTTGTCGCGCAGCGTGACCGGATTGGGCGTCCCCCACGGACGATCAAGCTGCAGACGGGTGGAAAAGAAATAAACATCGGACTTGAAGGGCGAAGCGAACAGTTTGTCCCAATTCTGCACGTTGGTCAGCAGCGGCAAGGTGCGCGTATTCAGCGTATACAGCCCGGGGCCGAAGACGTCCGCCACCCGGCCCTCGTTGACGAACACCGCGACCTGCGCATCGCGCACGGTCAGCTGGGCGTTGTTCTGTATTTCCCGATCCTGCATCGGATAGCGGCAGGCCAGGACACCATCGCCCTCCTCGACCCATTCGATGACATCGACAAACTGCTTCCTGATGAAATCCATGAGTCCCATGACGTTCTCCAAAAAACCTTCTCCGCCCGCTCCAAACGGCACCCGGCCGGAACCGGATCGTGCCAACAATGGCGCAAGCACAGTCTCGGCTGGCCGCCGCGCCTGACGCTGTCGGCAAGGTTACCGCGAACGCCCGAAGCACACCAGCCCATCGAGAATCAGACATTCGACGAGCTCCGCCGTCAGGTCGAGATGCTCGCGCAGCCGGAGCGCGGCACCGCCGGTAAGCAGACAGCGTAGCGGCGATTCGGCACGCGCCTGCGCAAACATTTTTTCAATCGCCCCCGTCTGCGCCAGTAGGCATCCGCTGGCAATGGCATCGGCCGTCTGACGCGGTTGGCGGCTAAACTCCCCGGCGCAGAGCGACAGCTGCGCGGTATTTTCGGCAAGCGAAGCGCGCATCAGATCGAATCCGGGCAGGATCAGCCCGCCGCGAAACACACCCTGCGCGTCGAGCCAATCAACGGTGGTCGCCGTTCCCGCGCACACCACCAGCGCCGCGCCCGGCCCCCTCTGGCGCGCGGCAATCAGCGCCGCCCAGCGGTCGGCACCGAGACGTTCCGGCTGTTCATAGCCATTACGCACGCCACAGGCCTGCGCACAGGCGCGCAGCCACAAGGGCGGCGCAAAACGCGAAGCCACGGCGGCATCAATCTGCTGCTCGACTGCGGCGCCGGCAACATTGCACCCTACCAGCTGCGCCTGCGCCGGCCATGCCGCGCACACCCCGGCCAGCTCCGCCACCTCCGCAGTCAGTAAAGCGCCTCGGGCAATCCACTCACCACCATCGTGGACGCCCCACTTGATACGCGTATTACCAGCATCGAGGGCGATCATCATGGTGGCGCCACCCGCAACGACAGGTCGCCGGACAGGCAGCGTTCGATACCGTTTTCAGTCTGCACCAGCAAGGCGCCGTAGCCATCGACGCCACAGCAAACCCCTTCCTTCAGCGGACGTCCGTCAGCGACGAGGCACACCCGGCGATCCTGCCAGACATGCCGCGCCAGCCACTGGTCACGCAGCACGGCAAACCCGCCGGCAGCAAAACGGTCGAAAACATGGGCCAGTTCGATGAGCAACTGGGCAAGCAGCACGTGTCGCTCCGGCAACGGGGAAAAAACGGCATCGAGCGCCGTCGCCGGCAGGGCAAATCCGTTGCCATCGCCGACGCTCTCCGGCAGATGCAGATTCAGCCCGATGCCGACCACCGCCTGCGTACTCTCCTTTTCGCTCACCAGTTCGACAAGCACGCCCCCCAGTTTGCGGTCCTCGTACAGCAGATCGTTCGGCCACTTGAGTCCCATGCCAAAAACGCCGCAGGCTTCGAGGGCATGCACCACAGCCACGCCGACGGCCAGCGACAGCCCGGGCAAACGTTCAATGCCGCCGGGGAAACGCCACAGCACCGAGAAAGTGAGGCTATCCTGCGGTGCCGACAACCAGTGGCGTCCGCGACTGCCGCGCCCGGCCGTCTGACAGTCGGCGACAAGCACGCTACCTGACGGCGCGCCATCCTCGGCGCGATCGAGAAGCATATTGTTGGTGGAAGCGCATTCGCCCAGGGCGGTGATGCTAAAGCGCCCCCGCGCCTCTTCCAGCAGGGAAAACAGGCGCTCCGGACAAATCAGGCGGGAGGGCGAAGAAACGGGCATGGCGAAGGAGCACGAAATCAAAACGCCGCCATTATCTCCGATTATCCGACGCTGGTTGGCGATTCCTCGCCGCGCCCGTTTTCCAGTTCCAGTTCCTGAATCTTGCGCGTGATGGTGTTGCGCCCGATGCCCAGCACCTGCGCCGCTTCGATGCGCCGCCCGCCGGTAAAGCGCAGGGCGCGCAAAATCAGGATGCGTTCGACGCTCTGGCAGATCCGCTCATGTACCCGTTCCTCGCCCACATTAAGCCGGCGGTCGATTTCCGCCGCCAACCCGTTTTCCCAATCGACGGCGGCGCCAGAGGCCGCCGCCGAATCGCGCAGCTCGGACGGCAGATCGGCGAGATCGACCTGCTGCCCGGGCGCCATGACGCTGAGCCAGTGACAGAGGTTCTCCAGTTGCCGCACGTTGCCGGGAAAATCGAGCGCCGCCAGATGACGCAGCGCGGCGTCGGAGAAACGTTTTGCCTCGATGCCCAGTTCCTGCGCGCTTTTTTGCAGAAAATGCCGCGCCAGCAGCGGAATATCCTCGCGCCGTTCGCGCAGACTGGGCAGACGCACGCGAATCACGTTGAGGCGGTGGAACAGATCCTCGCGGAACAGGCCTTCCTTGACGCGCGCTTCCAGATTCTGGTGCGTTGCGGCAATGATGCGCACATTGGCCTTGATCGGCGAATGCCCGCCAACGCGGTAGTAGTTGCCGTCGGACAGAACGCGTAACAAGCGCGTTTGCAGTTCGGCTGGCATGTCGCCGATTTCGTCGAGGAACAGCGTCCCGCCCTCGGCTTGCTCGAAACGACCGCGCCGCTGCGTTGCCGCGCCGGTGAACGCACCGCGCTCGTGCCCGAAAAGTTCGGATTCCAGCAATTCCTTGGGAATTGCCGCCGTGTTGATGGCGATGAAAGGTTTTTCCGAACGCTGGCTGTGCCGATGTACGGCGCGCGCCACCAGTTCCTTGCCGGTTCCCGATTCGCCAGTGATCATTACCGTGGCATTGGACTGGCTGAGCCGGCCGATGGCGCGAAAGACTTCCTGCATGGCCGGTGCCTGGCCGAGGATTTCGGGCACCAGACCAAGTGTATCCGGCGCACCGGACTGGTGCATGCTCTCTCCGATAGCGCGCCGGATCAGGTCAAGCGCCTGATCGACGTCGAA
>CAYTWY010000052.1:9461-11830 GCA_964440925.1 uncultured Propionivibrio sp.
GCATGCTCTCTCCGATAGCGCGCCGGATCAGGTCAAGCGCCTGATCGACGTCGAACGGCTTGGGCAGGTATTCGAAGGCCCCGCCCTGAAAGGCGGCAACCGCGCTATCCAGATCGGAATAGGCGGTCATGATGATCACCGGCAGGGCAGGAAAACGTTCCTTGATGCGCTGCAACAGCTCGAGCCCCGATTCTCCCGGCATGCGGATGTCGGAAACCATGACCTGCGGCGGCGCCACACCCAGATCAAGCTGCGCCAGCGCTTCGCTGGCCGAGGCGAAACTCCGGCTGGCGATTTTCTCGCGTGCCAGGGTTTTTTCCAGCACCCAGCGAATTGACTTGTCGTCATCGACGATCCATACCGATTTCATTTTCCCCCCAGGCACGATTGGCATACCGGATTCATAGCAAGTTCCTTGCCATCAGGCCGCTCCCAGCGGCAAACGAATCGTGAAACAGGTTTTGCCCGGCCGGCTTTCGCAATCGATGGTGCCCTGATGCTGCTGCACGAAACTTTGCGCCAGCGTCAAACCCAGCCCGCTGCCCCCCTCGCGCCCGGAAACCAGCGGATAGAACATGCGCTCGCGGATGTCCTCGGGGATACCCGGGCCATTGTCGAGTACCTGTACCTCGAGCGCCAGCCGGTAGCGCCGCTTGGCCAGCGTCACCTGCCGTGCCGCACGCGTGCGCAGAGTAATCAGCCCGCCGGGCGCCTGCGAAGACGGCGATTTAATCGCCTGCGCCGCATTGCGCGCGATATTGAGTACCGCCTGAATCAACTGCTCACGGTCACCGACAAGTTCGGGCAAACTGGTATCGTAGTCACGCCGCACCTTGAGGATCCGGGGAAATTCGGCCAGCAGCAGGCTGCGCACCCGTTCGAGAATCTCGTGGATATTCACCGGCCCCGGCTGCATCGGACGATGCGGCGACAGCAGACGCTTCATCAGATCCTGCAGGCGATCGGACTCCTTGATGATGACCTGCGTATATTCGCGCAGGCCCGGATTGTTCAACTCGTGCTCCAGCAATTGGGCGGCGCCGCGAATACCCCCGAGCGGATTCTTGATCTCGTGCGCCAGATTACGGATCAGTTCGCGGCTGGCCATCTGCTGTTCCAGCAGACGCTCCTCGCGTGTGGCCTTGAGCTGCTGGTCGATCGGCCACAATTCGATGAGCAGGCGCACCTTCGGCGTTTCCGGCGAATTCACCGGCGTCACGGTACACGTCAGATGCAGCCTGACGCCGTCGTTACGCCGCCACTCGATGTTCTGTCCGGTATAGCTCCAGCCGTTGCGCAAGGCATTGTCCAGCGCATCCTGCAGAGCGCCCGAACATTCCGCCAGATCCGCCAGCGAATGCCCGACCACGCCCTTGCGACTCGCCGCCAGCAGGTTCTCCGCCGCCGAATTCAGGTAACAGACACCAAGCGCCGCGTCGAGCAGAATGACCGACGACGAGAGCAGATCGAGCCCGCCGAAGGAGGAAGGAGATGTCTCAGGCATGCGCGGGGAGCAGCAATAATCGCGCCACACACTCAGCGCAGGCGCGACAATTCCTTCTGAATCGCCTCGATATTGCGCTCATGCAGTGCCACCTTGTCCTTGTAGGGCTGCAAGCGATCGAGCACCTTCTGGTAGTTACGCTCATTGCCGCTGCGCACCGCCTCCTGCTCGGAAAGCTCCTTTTTTGCCTGTTGCAGGCTGCCCTGCTCGGCCGACAGCTCCCCCTCGAGAATGCGCCGCCGGTCGTTATCGCGCGCCTTCTGGGCGTTCTCATCGACTTTCGGAAAGCCCGCCGGCGTCGGCGTTTTGGCCGCAGTACGCGAAGGCGCCGCCGAAGCGGCAGCAGGAACCGGCTCCAGACTCAGTCTCTTGCAGTTCCTTTCCGCCATGTTCGAATACATGACGTGCCCGTCCGCACCGACACATTTGTAGATATCGGCGAGAACCGGCGCGGCCTGCAAGGCAAGCAGCAGCGCGCCGAAGCACAAGGTTTCTGTTTTCATCGTGACCTATCCCTCGTTGCACTCATCATGAAGCGGGCTGCAGACAAGTTTATTGGATGCCCCGGCGAAACACAAACACGCCGGACAAAAACGCAGCGCAAAAAAAAAGGACGGGCAAGCCCGTCCTTTTTTCGCGCCGCAACAAATCAGCAGCTGTAGTACAGATCGAATTCGACCGGATGCGTGGTCATGCGCACTTTGTTGATTTCTTCCATTTTCAGTTCGATGAAGGCATCGATCCAGTCGCTGGAGAAGACACCGCCACGCGTCATAAAGTCGCGATCCTTGTCCAGAGCGGCCAGCGCTTCTTCGAGGCTGGCACACACGGTCGGGATCTTGGCATCCTCTTCCGGCGGCAGATC
>CAYTWY010000053.1:0-573 GCA_964440925.1 uncultured Propionivibrio sp.
CTATGGCAACGCCAACGTGGCCTTCGGCGCGACGAGCGCGGCCAACCCCGCCAGCGTGACATTCGTCGCCTTCTGTGAAAACTCGAGGACGTATTCGATGATCAATCCGGCATTACGCTCGGGAAGCAGGCTTCGCACAACAAAATGATCGAATTGATCCGCCATCGAAAGGAATACGGGAAAAACAGAGAGGATGCCCAGAACAACGGCCACAAAGGGAACCAGCGAAAGCAGGGTCGTGAACGCCAGACTGGCGCTCAACTGGCCGAAATCCTCTTCGGAGAATCGACGCAGGACATGCGCAACAAAAAAGCGCAAATGGGAAAGTCGGGCAATCATAGGATTTCAGTAATAGTCTTCCCCATTTCACCCGCTCCAACTTTCCGCCCTTTCCCACGCAAGAAAGCAGGGCATTATCTACCAGGCCGCATTGACCTCAAGTCAGGACAATTCCGCAAGCACCGTACTGGATGCAAAGACCTTTTCGCCGATCACTACCTTGACCTGGGTATCAAGCGGCAAATACAGATCAACCCGGGATCCAAAACGAATGAAACCATATCGCTGCCCGGC
>CAYTWY010000053.1:583-11038 GCA_964440925.1 uncultured Propionivibrio sp.
ACCAGACCGGCGATCTGGACACAGGTGACATCCCGCCCATCGGTCGTCTTCAGATGCAGCGCGCAACGCTCATTTTCCAGCGAGGCTTTGTCCAGAGACGCATTAAGGAAACTGCCAGGCTTGTACCACTTCTGCTGCACCGTGCTTGCAATCGGTGCACGATTCGAGTGCACGTTGAACACGTTCATGAACACGCTGACCTTGAGCGCACGACGTTCCAGGTAAGGATCGTCCGCCTCTTCGACAACGACGATGCGTCCATCGGCCGGGGCAACAATACTTTTCGGCCCGCCAGCAACAACACGCCCTGGATCGCGAAAAAATTGCACGCAGAAAATGAAGATCACCCAGAAAGGCAGCGACCATAACCCCGCACAAGAGCCCGCATAGGACACAAGAACGGCAACAATCAAAGAGCCCGCAATGAAAGGCCAGCCCTCTTTTGCAATAATCGGATGCGGATAGTTCATTTGAACCTCAATGAAAACTTTGGGCGGGCCAGAGTCTTAAACCCCAACACCACCCAAAGCGAAAACAGAGCAAGCTTCCAAATCAGTTCTTGCTTTGATCGACCAGCTTGTTCTTCTTGATCCACGGCATCATGTCACGCAGCTTGGCACCGACCACCTCGATCGGATGCTCGGCAGTCAGGCGACGCCGCGCCGTCATCGACGGATAGTTGGTCTTGCCTTCCTGGATGAACATCTTGGCGTATTCGCCGTTCTGGATGCGTTTCAGTGCCTGGCGCATGGCATAACGTGATTCGTCGTTGATCACTTCCGGGCCGGTCACGTACTCGCCGTACTCGGCATTGTTGGAGATCGAGTAGTTCATGTTGGCGATCCCGCCTTCATAAATCAGATCGACGATCAGCTTCATTTCGTGCAGGCACTCGAAGTAAGCCATTTCCGGCGCGTAACCGGCCTCGACCAGCGTTTCGAAACCGGTTTTGATGAGTTCAACGCAACCGCCACACAGCACGGCCTGCTCACCAAAAAGGTCGGTCTCGGTTTCTTCGCGGAAATTGGTTTCGATCACGCCGCCCTTGGTGCCGCCATTGGCCGCCGCATAGGAAAGCGCAACGTCCTTGGCTTTGCCGGAAACGTCCTGATGCACCGCAATCAGCGAAGGTACGCCGCCGCCCTTCAGGTATTCGGAGCGCACGGTATGGCCGGGGCCCTTCGGCGCAACCATGATCACGTCGAGATCGGCACGCGGCACGACCTGGTTGTAATGCACGTTGAAACCATGCGCGAAAGCCAGCGTCGCCCCCTTGCGGATATTTGGCTCGACGTCGTTGTAATACACCGCGGGAATGTTCTCGTCCGGCAACAGCATCATGACCAGATCGGCGCCTTTGACCGCCGTGGCAACTTCCTCGACCTTGATGCCGGCCTTCTCGACCTTGCTCCAGGACGCTCCGCCCTTACGCAGACCGACCGTGACCTTGACGCCGGAATCGGTCAGATTCTGCGCATGGGCATGGCCTTGCGAGCCATAGCCCACGATCGTGACCTTCATTCCCTTGATCAGGGAAAGATCGGCGTCCTTGTCGTAATAAACCTTCATGATGTTCCTTTCAACGAACGGTGAAGAAGGAGGAATCGGGAGGCAGAGGAAAAAACGTTCTTGAACAACGTAGTGCTCCTTGCTCCTTCATGCCTCCTAGACTTTAAGAATACGGTCGCCACGCCCGATGCCGCTGGCACCGGTACGGACGGTTTCGAGGATCAGATCCGAATCGATCGCCTGAATGAAGGAATCGAGCTTGGAGCCGGTTCCGGTCAGTTCAATGACGTAGGTCGATTCGGTGACATCGACGATGCGCCCGCGGAAAATATCCGCCATGCGCTTCATTTCCTCGCGATCCTTGCCCGAGGCGCGAACCTTGATCAGCATCAGCTCACGCTCGATATGCGCCGCCTCGGACAGATCGACCACCTTGATGACGTCGATCAACTTGTTCAACTGCTTGGTGATCTGTTCGATTATCTCATCACTGCCACGCGTCACGATAGTCAACCGGGACAGGGAAATATCCTCGGTCGGTGCGACGGTCAGCGTCTCGATGTTATAGCCACGCGCCGAAAACAGCCCGGCCACGCGGGAAAGCGCGCCGGCCTCGTTTTCCAGAAGGATTGAAATGATGTGTCGCATAGTCTTTCCTTAGAGATCTTCGGCCAAAATGACTTCGGACAATCCCTTGCCCGCCGCCACCATCGGGAATACGTTGGCCTCGCGGCTCGTCCGGATGTCGAGGAAGACCGTACGGTCCTTATGCTCGACGAAAGCCCGACGCAGTGCCGGCTCAACATCTTCCGGCTTGTCCACACGAATTCCGACGTGCCCGTAGGCTTCGGCCAGCTTGACGAAATCCGGGAGAGAATCCATGTAAGTCTGCGAATAGCGGCCGTTGTAGAACATCTCCTGCCACTGACGAACCATGCCCAGAAAGCGGTTGTTGAGGCAAAGAATCTTCACCGGCAATCCGTATTGCTTGGCCGTCGACAATTCCTGGATGCACATCTGGATCGAACCGTCGCCGGTGATGCACGCCACCTGGCGATCAGGATTGGCAAACGCCGCGCCGATAGCATACGGCAATCCGACGCCCATGGTGCCAAGGCCTCCCGAATTGAGCCAGCGCCGCGGCTTGTCGAACTTGTAGTACTGCGCCGTCCACATTTGATGCTGTCCGACGTCGGAGGCGACAATCGCTTCGCCACCAGTCACTTCCCACAGCTTCTCGATGACGAACTGCGGCATGATGTCCTCGCCCATGCGGTATTTCATGCATTGCCGGGAGCGCCAGCCGTCGATTTCCTTCCACCATTCGGAAATATCGCTCTTCTCCGGCTCCAGATCGAGCTGTTTGCTCATCTCCTCAAGGACCTCGGTCACGTTACCGACGATCGGCACATCGACGCGCACACGCTTGGAAATCGATGACGGATCGATATCGACGTGGATGATCTTGCGCGGCAACGAAGCAAAATTCTCCGGATCACCGATCACCCGGTCATCGAACCGCGCACCAATGGCCAGCAGTACATCACAATGCTGCATCGCTAGATTGGCCTCCAGCGTGCCGTGCATGCCGGGCATGCCAAGGAACTGCCGATCACTTGCCGGATAGGAACCCAAACCCATTAAGGTCGTGGCAATCGGGAAGCCCAGGCGACGAACCAGTTTGACCAGTTGCTCGTCAGCATTGGACAGAACAACCCCGCCGCCGGTGTAAATCATCGGCCGCTTGGCCGCCAGCAGCAGGCCGACCGCCTTCTTGATCTGTCCCAGATGCCCCTTGACGATGGGATTGTACGAACGCATCCGGACTTCCTGCGGATACTCGAAGCGGCATTTGGCCGCCGTAATATCCTTCGGAATATCGACCACCACCGGCCCCGGGCGTCCGGTACGCGCGATATAGAACGCCTTTTTCAGGGTCGAGGCGATATCGCGAACATCCTTGATCAGGAAGTTGTGCTTGACGCAATGACGGGTAATTCCGACGGTATCGCATTCCTGGAACGCATCCTGCCCGATATAGGAAGTCGGAACCTGGCCGGAAATCACCACCAGAGGAATCGAATCCATGTAGGCGGTCGCAATGCCGGTCACGGCATTGGTCGCTCCCGGCCCGGAAGTCACCAGCGCCACGCCAACCCGGTGCGATGAACGCGCCAGGCCGTCGGCCGCATGCACTGCTGCCTGCTCATGCCGTACCAGCACATGCTTGACCTTGTCCTGTTTGAACAATTCGTCGTAGATATGAAGAACGGCACCGCCCGGATAGCCGAACACATATTCGACCTTTTCTTCCTGCAGGCACCTGATTAAAATCTCAGCACCGGTTATCATCGTCATATCGCCGCCTTACCAAGCCCAAAGTCCGAAAATCGTGTAACGTTATAGCCTAGATTAAGATTGGTCAAGACTTCTGCCTGAGACCAGACTTTTTGCACAATCATCGAGGATCCAGATTCTGTCCAGCCCACGCGAACTCTCGGACTTTCTTGCCGCAACGGAACGCCGCGCCTTCAAGCAGGCAATGTTTGCCGTGCGCAACGAAGAATCGGCACTCGACATCGTCCAGGACGCGATGCTGAAACTCGCCGAAAAATACGGCGACCGCCCGGCGGAAGAATTTCCAATGCTGTTTCAACGCATCGTGCAGAACACGATTCGCGATCACTTCCGGCGCAGCAAGGTACGCTCCCTGTGGACAACACTGCTTTCCTCCTTCTCTTCCGCCGACGACGAAGACCACGACCCGCTGGAAAACATCGAAGTCGAATCAGGCACCCATACGCCCAACACGCCTGACGGAAGACTTCAACAAACGCAGACCATTCAAATACTTGAGGAAGAAATAAAAAAATTGCCAGCGCGTCAACGGGAAGCCTTCCTCATGCGTTACTGGGAAGACATGGATGTCGCCGAGACGGCATCCGCCATGGGCTGCTCAGAAGGCAGCGTAAAAACGCACTGCTCGCGTGCCACACACACGCTGGCCGTGGCATTGAAGGAACGGGGGATCACGCTATGAACGAATTGCATTTTGCTTTCCAGGTCAGACAGCACCTGAACCGGGGCTTGCACGAATTACGCCCGGAAGTCGTCGCTCGTCTGGCCAATGCCCGCGAGGAAGCCATAGCACACCAGAGACGCAGTGAATGCCGGTCGATGCTGGCTACGGCGGGCAGCTTCTTTCACCACGAATTCGACACTCTGCGCAGCAAGCGCTTGCTGTTATCCCTGCTGCTGCTCCTTTGCGTTGCCGTCAGCCTGCACTGGGAAGCCAGCCGGCAAATCGACGAGCAGAGCGACATCGACAGCGCCCTGCTCGCCGACGATCTGCCCATCAGCGCACTCACCGACAAAGGGTTTGGCGTATGGCTAGACGACGCCTCGTCGAAATAGGTTTTCTCTGCGTTCTGTCGACTGCCGCGTGGGCCGATTCCCTGACGCCCCCGATAATCGCCACCTTGCCTCAGCCAAAGTGGAGAGACCTGACCATCAAGCAGAAGATCGTTCTCGCCCCCCTGAGCGATGACTGGGATTCCTTTCAGCATTACCGGCGGAAGAACTGGCTGATCATCGCTCAGCGTTTTGCGACGATGAGTCCGGGAGAACAGCGCCGTGTGCAGACCCAGATGCAGGAATGGGGCAAGCTGAGTGCGGAAAAACGCCAGCTGGCGCGGGAAAATTTCAAGGTCACGAGCCAACTGCCTTCCGAGAAAAAACAGGAACTCAAAAAGAAGTGGGAGGAATATTCGAACCTGCCCGAAGCAGAAAAGCAAAAGCTTCAGCAACTCGCAGAAAGCAGAAAACCGGGGCCGCCAACTATCGCCCCGCCGCTCACTCCCCCCCCTCCCGCCCCTGCTCCCGGCACAGAAATACCGTCGGCCTCTCCTGACGCCACGGGCAACCCAGCGGCAGAAGAACCGGCGGGACAGAACAACGACCGCTAGGCCGTCATTCCGCGGCAGAAAACCTGGGGTCAGCGTCGCTCGACCCACCAGATTATGGCTGCGGCCGCAAGCATGAACAGTGCCGAGGGCAAAATGGCACTGAGCAACGGCGACCAGCTGTTGATGGCCCCGAGATTGGAAAACAGCCCGTTGAGCATGTGGAAAAACACACCGATCATGACACCGGTGAAGATCTTCACACTGACGCCGCCGACGCGATTGTGGGTATAGCCGAACGGCAGAGCCAGAGCGACCATGACCAGCGCCGCCAGCGGATAAATGATTTTTTTCCACAAGGCGATGTCGTAGCGCTGTGTCTTCTGTCCGTTTTCCGCCAGATGCTTGATATATGAAGACAGATGCAGCAGTGACATGCGCTCCGGCGCGACCATCAACACGGCAAGGATGTCGGGATTGAGCGCCGAACGCCATTCCATGTCGGGGCGCTTGACGATCTCCGCCCGCTCGCCATGCAGCAGGGTCTGCGTCACCCCGGCCAGACGCCAGCTGTCCGGCGGAAGATAGCTTCCCATGGCGGCATCGGTAACCGAGCGCAAATTCCCGGCCGGATCAAAATCGTAGATGCGCACTCCTTGCAGACGCGCATCGGGGTGAACAACCTGTACGTTGATGAAATTGCGCTCGTCCTTGACCCACAGCCCGCTACGCAGATCCTGCCCCACCGTCTTGCCTTTTTCCTTGAGGCGCAACTGCTGCGCGGCACGCTCTGAAGGCGGCGCCACCACTTCGCCGACAAGAAAGGTGATCAGCGCAAAAACCGAAGCCACCAGACACAGGCCAGCGAGAAGCCGCCCCGTCGACAGGCCGGAAGCGCGCAAAACGGTAATTTCCGAATGCCGGGCAAGAGAGGAAAGGGCATACAGGGCGCCAATCAGCACGGCAATCGGCATCAGCTCATAGATCCGCCCGGGCATGCGCAGGAGGACGAAAGCGACAGCATGATGCAGCTGATACGCGCCCTGCCCGACGCTCTTCACTTCGGTAATCATGTCGAAAAAACCGAACAGGGCAAGAAATCCGGCCAGAACCAGCGCGATTCCGCCGGCCACCTCGCGCGCGAGGTAGCGCTGATAGATTTTCATCGAAACAGCCTTGCAAAAGAGAACACCGCGATCCGCCGGTAAAAGAGCAGCGGCAGCGAACCCAGCATCAGCAGATGCACGGACAGCAGGCCGACGGCAAATGAAATCCGGCCATTGGCCACCCAGGCCTGACTGATGGTCAATAGATTGTGGTAGATCAGATAGGAAAACAGCGCCAGCAGCATGTTGGCCGAGCGTCCGGCGCGCGGATTGACAAAAGACAGCGGAATTGCCAGCAAAGCCATCACGACGGCCGAAACCGGAATACTCACCCGCCACAGCAGTTCGGCACGTGAAGGAGCCTGCTTCTGCTGCAGCAATTCCAGCGTCGGCGTGTTTCGCGGCGACTTCTCGATGCCACGCGACTCTCGCGTCTCCATGCGAATCGCGTAACGCGCGTACTCGAGAATGCGAAATTCCGGCGTCCCCGGCTCAACCTCGTAACGGCGTCCGTTCTCCAGAATCATGAACCGATCACCGTTCTCGGCGATTTCCTGATGTCCCCTGGCAGCCATCGTCACGCCGCGCCGCTGGTTCTGCACCGAACTGACGAAAACATTCTTGACGCTGCCTTCGTCCTCGGCGACCGCCTCGACGAAAGCCACCCGGTTCCCGGCCGAAGATTCCTGAAAAACACCTGGAATCATCTGCCCCGCGTCCTTGCGGGCATCAAGGTTGCCGCGATATTCGGCGCTTTTCGACAAGGCCCAAGGCGACACGAACAGGGACAGGCCGGCAATGGCCAACACCAGGGGCAGGATGAACACCATGACCGGCCGTATCCAGGCAGCCAGAGAGACGCCGGAAGAAAACCACACCACCATCTCGGAATCACGATAGCTGCGCGAGAGCGAGAGCAAAATGGCAACGAACAGCGACAGCGACAGCAGGGTCGGAATGTAGTTGAGCGAGGAAAAGCCGAGCAGGGCCAGCACGGCTTCCGGCGCGATCGAACCTTCCGCCGCCTCGCTCAGCAAACGAATCAGCTGGGTGGTGAGCAGGATGGCGAAGAGCGCGACAAAGACGCCGGCAGCAGAATGGGTGAATTCACGCCGTGTGGCACGCTGAAAGATCATTTTTTGACTTTAACGAAAAACTGCAGGGATAATCGGCCTTTGCGCACGGTCGCGAGGTCTGAGGAGAAGTCGGTGGAATTTAGCATAAAAAGCGCAAACCCGGAAAAACAACGCAGCGCCTGTCTGGTCGTGGGCATCTTCGAGACCCGCAAACCCAGCGCCGCCGCCGAGGCCATCGACCGGGCCACGGACGGCCACCTCGAAACGATCCTCCGGCGCGGCGACATGCCGGGTAAAGCGGGCACCTCCCTGTTGCTGCACGACCTTCCCGGCCTCCCGTGCGAACGCGTCCTTCTGGTCGGCCTGGGCAAAAAAAAGGAATTCTGCGAACGGGAATATCTCAATGCTCTTCGCCATGCGGTCAAAAGCGTAAGCGAAACCGGTGCCGCCGATGCGGTGCTTTTCCTGCCCGAAATCGCGGTCCGCAAACGCAGCGTCGCCTGGCGCATCCGGCAGGCCGCTCTCGTTGCCCAGGAAACGCTGTACCGCTTCGAACAGTTCAAGAGCAAAAAAGCCGACGCCTCATCGGCGCTGCGCAAAATGACCTTTTCCGTCGCGCAGCGCAGCGATCTGCCGCAGGCCACCGAAGCGCTGGCGCAAGCGCTGGCCATCGCCGACGGCATGAACCTGGCACGGACGCTGGGCAACCTGCCGGGCAACGTGTGCACTCCGGCTTATCTGGCGGAAAACGCCCGGCAAATGGCCGCCGAGTACGCGCTCGACTGTCAGGTTCTCGAACGCGCCGACATGGAAAACCTGGGCATGCACGCCCTGCTCTCGGTCGCCAAAGGGTCGCAGCAGGCACCCAAATTCATCGTCCTGCATTACCGCGGCGGACGGGAAGACGAAAAACCGATGGTGTTGGTCGGCAAGGGAATCACGTTCGATTCGGGCGGCATTTCGCTCAAGCCCGGCGCCGAAATGGATGAAATGAAGTTCGATATGTGCGGCGCAGCCAGTGTGCTTGGCACAATCAAGGCGGCGGCGCGGATGAAGCTGCCGCTCAATCTCACGGTTCTCGTTCCGTGCACGGAAAATCTCCCCAGCGGCAACGCCAGCAAACCGGGCGACATCGTCACCTCGCTGTCCGGTCAAAGCATCGAAATTCTCAACACCGACGCCGAAGGCCGCCTGATCCTCTGTGATGCGCTGACCTACGCCGAGCGTTTCACACCACAAACCGTCATCGACGTCGCCACGCTGACCGGCGCCTGCGTCATCGCTCTCGGACACGTGGCCAGCGGACTGTTCGCCAACAATGCCGCACTCGCGCAGGAACTTCTGCAATGCGGCGACGAAGCCTGCGACCGCGCCTGGCTGATGCCGCTCTGGGACGACTACCAGCCGCTGCTGAAAAGCAATTTCGCCGACATGGCCAACATCGGCGGGCGGCCAGCCGGCAGTATCACAGCGGCCTGTTTCCTCTCGCGCTTTGCCAAGAAATTTGCCTGGGCGCACCTGGACATCGCCGGCACCGCCTGGAAATCCGGCACCGAAAAAGGCGCCACCGGTCGCCCGGTCGCCCTGCTCACCCACTACCTGCTCAAATGCGCGGGAAAGCTGCCGTGACCCGCATCTTTTTCTACCATAACGCGACCGATCGCGTGGCCGCGGCCGCCGCGCTGATCGGCAAGGCCTTCCGGCAAAAGAAGGAAATGCTGGTTTTCGCGCCCGACCGGATACTGGCTGCCGATCTCGACCGGCAGCTGTGGGTTCATCCGGCCACCGGATTCGTCCCGCACGTGTATGACGATTCTCCTCTCGCCGCGGAAACGCCGGTGCTGATCACCGCCACGCCGGAAACATCGCCTCACAACGAGCGCCTGTTCAACCTGTCGGCGGAAATCCCGCCCGGATTCTCGCGCTTCACCAGCGTCATCGAAGTCGTCGGGCAAAACGAGGATGATCGCCTGTCCGGTCGTGAGCGTGTCCGCTTCTACAAGGATCGCGGCTACGAAATCACGTTTTTTGATCTGGCGGAGAAGCACTGATGGCCGGGCATTCGGACGTCGTCGATCGGGCCGACTCGCTCATGCGGCGGCGGCGAAGCTTTGTCGCGACCCCTGCCGGACAAGCCGACGCGCCAAGCGGAAAAACACCCGCTGCCGAGGATGACACGCTTCCCGTGCTGACCGAAGTAATCTGCGCCGAAGCGGCTATCGCCGGGGGAAGAAACGACCGCCTCGACGAAAGACAGGTCAGCCTGCTCGCCTCCGAAATTGCCCTGGCCATCGGAGAGCAACTGAACCAGGAACTACCAACCCTGCTCGAAGCGGCACTGCTCAACGCCGGAGAAGAATTGCGCGCCGGCATCGCCGCCAGCATGGAAACGGCGCTGCGCGATTTTCTCGCCCGCCGCAAGCAACTGCGCCTGCCGCTCGACGAACCCGGTCAACCGGAAGAGTAAGTCAGGCCACCGCATCGGGGCGCGCCACATCGCGTTTCTTAACACCGCACACCGGGGGAAAGGCCGCGCGCCTTCCGGTATAATCGCCGGTTTCCTTCATCTGCACGCCTCGCACCCTATGGAACTCGCCAAAAGCTTTGAACCGGCCGATATTGAACGTCGCTGGTACCCCGAATGGGAAGCCAAAGGCTTCTTCAACGCCGGTCTAGACAAGACCAAGTCCGCCGCCGACGCCTTCTGCATCCTGCTGCCGCCGCCGAATGTTACCGGCACCCTGCACATGGGACACGGCTTCAATCAGGCGATCATGGATGCGCTCACCCGCTACCACCGCATGCGCGGCGACAACACGCTGTGGCAGCCGGGCACCGACCACGCCGGCATCGCGACGCAGA
>CAYTWY010000054.1:0-10978 GCA_964440925.1 uncultured Propionivibrio sp.
TTCTGCCCCGGATCCTTGATGTCGCAGGTCTTGCAATGCACGCAGTTCTGGGCGTTGATCTGCAACTGCGGATGTCCTGTGGCTCCGACGATTTCAAAAACGCCGGCCGGACAGTAACGTTGTTCCGGGGCATCGTAGTGCTTCAGGTTGAGGCGGATCGGCAGACCGGCATCGGCAAGTTTGAGATGGCACGGCTGGTTTTTTTCGTGGTTTGTGTTCGAGAGATAAACCGACGCGGCGAGGTCGAAGCTGACGATGCCGTCCGCTTCCGGGTAGTCGATGCGTGCACAGTCGCATGCCTTGCGCAGGGTCGCATGATCGGCCTGAGCCGATTGCAAGGTGTATGGCGTTTTGCCGCGTAACACCGCTTGTTCGATGGCGAACAGCATCCCGCCCAGATACAGTCCCTTTGCGATGAGTGGCTTGAAGTTGCGCGTCCTGTACAACTCGGCAAAAAGTTCGCTTTCGCCGAAGGCTTGAGGATAAGCCAGCAGTTCGTCTTGACTCCGCCCTGATTTCAGCGCGTCAAAGCAGGCGTCTGCGGCCAGCATGCCACTCTTGATCGCGCCATGGATTCCCTTGCCGCGAGCCGCATTGAGAAATCCGGCGTCGTCGCCGATCAGCGCGCCGCCGGGAGAAACCAGTCTGGGCAAGCTTTGCAGTCCCCCCGTGGCGATGGCACGGGCGCCGTAGGCGATGCGTTTCCCCTCGCACAGGAACGGGCGAAGCGTCGGATGGGTCTTGAAACGCTGGAATTCGGCGTACGGCGACAGATACGGATTGGCATAGTCGAGTCCGGTGACGAAACCCACGGCGACTTGTTGTGCGTCCATGTGATAGATGAATCCACCGCCCGCGGTATGCGCGTCAAGCGGCCAGCCGATGGTGTGAACGACGAGCCCGGGGCGATGCTGCGTGGCCGGGACGTGCCACAATTCCTTGATGCCGAGACTGTGGGTCTGCGGTGCGCAATTCCGGCGCAAGTCGAAACTCTTTTCCAGCTGCTTGCCGAGTTGCCCCCGGCATCCTTCGGCAAGCAGGGTGTAGCGGGCGTGCAGTTCGATTCCGGGCTGGTAAGTCGGCTTGTGCTGGCCGTCCTTGGCAACGCCCATTTCTCCCGTGGCAACGCCGCGAACCGCGCCATTCTCATCGTACAACAGCTCGACGCCGGCAAATCCGGGAAAGAGGTTGACGCCTAGCGCTTCGGCTTGTGCGGCGAGCCAGCGGCAAAGAGAAGCCAGGCTGATGAGGCGGCTTTGGGCGTTGTGCAAACTGTCAGGGACGATTTTGTTCGGAATCCGCTGCGATCGGTCAGGACTCAGGAAAAGGAAGCGCTCCTCGCTCACCGGAAGGCTGGGAGGAGCGCTGTGCGCCATGGCCCCGGGACAGAGTTCGTCGAGCGCCTGCGGGTCGATGAGCGCGCCGGAGAGAATGTGCCCGCCGATTGCGGCCGATTTCTCAATCAGGCAGACATCGACATCCTTGTCGTTTTGCCTGGCGTGTTGTTTGAGGCGGATGGCGGCGGCCAGACCGGCAGGTCCGCCGCCGACGATTACTACGTCAAATGACATCGATTCGCGCTGCATATAAGGCCTTGTTGCCTGAATTGGCCAGTGGCTGACCGATAGGCGCGATTGGAGCATTCCTGTGCGTTTTGCACAAGGCTAGTCCGTTTTTTCGGGCGTGTTGCGGATGTTGCTTGCGGCGGCGATGCGCCAAGCATTTCGGTACGGGCGGGCGGGTAATTTGTGGTTTAATTCGCCTCATGAACGCGCATTCCACTTCTTCACGCCGGCAGGCTTCGTCTCCCCTTTCGCCGGCAAGCGTCGCCCTGATCGGTAAGTACCAGAGCTGTGAAATCGCCGCTTCTCTCGGCCTTCTGGCGAGGAACCTGGATGCGCGCGGAATCGAGGTTATGATCGAGGCGATGACGGCGAGCCTTGCGCCGCCGCTCAGCGATCTCCACGAATGGCAGTATGGCGATTTCGAGGCGATCGGTCAGCGTGCCGATCTGGCCATCGTGCTGGGCGGAGATGGCACCATGCTTAATGCGGCGCGCCAGTTGGCGCGCTATCGGGTTCCCTTGGTCGGGATAAATCAGGGGCGGCTGGGCTTCATGACCGATGTTGCGCGCGACGACATGCTCGCGTGCATCGATGATCTGCTGGCCGGGAAATTCCAGCCCGAACACCGTTTGCTGCTCGAGGCCGGGGTTTGGCGGGAGGGGCGGAAAATTGCCTCCAGCCTAGCGTTGAACGAAGTGGTTGTCGATAAGGGCGCCATCGGGCGGCTCATCGAATTTGAACTGACCATCGACGGCGAGTTCGTCTATAGTCTGCGCTCGGACGGTTTGATCATATCCACCCCGACGGGGTCTACGGCCTACTCGCTGGCGGCCAACGGCCCCATCCTGCATCCCCGGGTTTCGGGTATCGCTCTGGTGCCGTTGTGTCCGCATTCGCTGACCAACCGTCCGATTCTGGTCGGCGACCAGAGTGCCATCGAAGTCCGTCTGGTGCATGCGACGGATTCGCGCGCGCACTTCGATGGCCAGGTCATGATCGATCTGCAAGCTGGCGACACGGTGCGCATCCAGCGTTCCGATTTCTCGATCTGTTTCCTGCATCCTCCTGGCTACAGCTATTTCGCCATGTTGCGCGAGAAACTTCACTGGAGCAAACAGCCCAAGGATACGCCGTCAATATCGCGGGAGGGCATCTGACCATGTTGCGTCGCCTGACGATCCGTGATTTCGTGCTGGTTGATCATCTGGAGCTTGAGTTTTCGTCCGGTTTTGGCGTGTTGACAGGAGAGACCGGTGCGGGCAAATCGATTTTGGTCGATGCGCTGGCCTTCGCTCTGGGGGAACGTGCCGATAGCGGCCTGATCCGCACAGGGTGTGAGCGCGCCGAAGTCGCGGCCGAGTTCGATCTTGTCGCCGGTTCGTTCGCTGCCGACTGGCTGCGTCAGCAAGACCTTGATCTCGGCGAAGGCTTGCTGCTGCGTCGTGTAGTCGATGGTTCCGGACGCTCGCGTGCCTATGTCAATGGCTCGCCAGTCACCGTGCAGCAATTGCGCGAAGTGGCCGAATCGCTGATCGATATTCACGGTCAGCATGCCCATCAATCCTTGCTGCGCAGCGATGCGCAGCGCCATTTGCTCGATGCGCATGCCAGGCTTCTGCCGTTGCTGAGCGAAGTTGCCGTCGCCTGGCGGCATTGGCGTGAGGCGCGCGCAATGCTTGATGCGGCAGCAGGTGGCGCGGAGGCGCTGGCGCAAGAACGCGAGCAACTGGAATGGCAGGTCAGGGAACTGGAGACCTTGGGCTTTTCCCTTGGCGAATGGGATACGCTAAATGTCGAGCACAAGCGTCTGGCGCATGCGGCGAGCCTTGTCGAGGGGGCGCATTTCGCTCTCGGCGTTCTTTCCGAAGGCGACATCGCGTGCGAGGCGCAAGTCGATACCGTGCTCCGTCGGCTGGACGATCTGTCGGCCTACGATCCGGCTCTGGCCGAAGTTGCTGTCTTGCTGCAGGCGGTACAGGCTGAGTTGGGCGAAGCGGTGTCGGCTTTGCGGCGCTATACGGATCGCGTCGATATTGACCCACAACGCCTAGGTGAGGTTGAGAGGCGCATCGAGGCAGTTCTTGCCTGTGCGCGCAAGTTTCGCGTCAATCCGGAAGATCTGCCTTCGCTGCTTTTGCGTTGGCAGGAGCGCCTGGCGGCTCTGGGCGAGAGTGCCGACATCGCCGCGTTGCAGGTGCGTGTCGATGCGGCGGCGCAGGCTTATGCCGAGGTTGCCGGGAAATTGTCGTGTGGGCGTAGAGAAGCCGCTGAAGTTCTTGGGTGTGAAGTGAGTCGTGTCATGCAGCAACTGGCCCTTGGCGGCGGCTGTTTCGAGGTTGCACTGCTGCCGATGGAGAGTGGTGGTGCGTATGGCGCGGAGCAGGTCGAGTTTCGTATTTCCGGACTAGCTGGCAACGAGTCGCGTGCGTTGGCGAAAGTGGTTTCGGGCGGCGAATTGTCGCGCATCAGTCTCGCCATCCAGGTGGTGACCAGCCAGGCAGCGAGCGTTCCGACCCTGATTTTCGACGAGGTCGATGTGGGAATCGGTGGCGGGGTGGCCGAGGTCGTCGGGCGCTTGTTGAACGAACTGGGAAAGCAGCGTCAGGTTCTGTGCGTGACCCATCTGCCTCAGGTTGCCGCGCGCGCCAACTGGCAGTGGCAGGTCGTCAAGAGTCGCCAGGACGGAAAGCTATGCAGTCGTGTGCAGCATCTTGACGATGCCGAACGGGTCGAGGAGATTGCGCGCATGCTGGGCGGAATGGAAATTACCGCCATTACCCGGCAACACGCGAAAGAAATGCTCGGCCTGGCCTAGTTGATGCCTGAAAAAACCGGCCGGATAGACTATCCTGTGGGTGTGTGTCGGCGCCTGTAGATGGTGTGTTGCCATGATCGAACGCGTTGGAAATTCAGCATCTTATTCGTATATCCGGGATGCCTCTGTGCTTTCCGGAATGCGTGTGGCGCAGTCTGTTTCTGCGCAGCAGGGTGTTTCCGCGCCTTCTTCCGGGGGTGACAAAAAAGACGATCCGGTTGTCCTGGGCCAGAGCGATCCGTTGACTCCGGAAGAACAAAGGCAGCTCGAGAATCTGAGGCGGATAGACGAGAAAGTGCGGGCGCACGAGCAGGCGCACCTTGCCGTGGGCAGGGATCTGGTGCGTGGTGGAGCTTCCTACACCTATCAGACCGGGCCGGACAATAAGCGCTACGCCGTTGCCGGCGAGGTGTCGATCGATACCTCGCCGGGTCGTACGCCGGAGGAAACCGTTCCCAAGGCGCAGCATATCCGTGAAACCGCACTGGCGCCTGCCGATCCGTCGGCTCAGGATCGTAGTATTGCGGCCAAAGCGACGCGCATGGAAAACGATGCGCGGGCGGAGTTGCTGCGGGATACTCTATCTGCCGGAGAAGAATTCGCGGCTACTTATCGGCAAGGGGCGGTGGAAAACGAAGACATTGCCATCGGAAAGAACTTCGATTCCTTTGCCTGATCAGTTTTTTTCGTCTTCTTTGGGCCGGTGCGGGCATGCTGTTTTGGTGCATTCGGCGTATAGATAGAGGGCGTGTCCCTGGATGGAAAATCCCCGCTCCTTAGCGATTTTCTTCTGGCGGCGTTCAATTTCCTCGTCGTAGAATTCCTCAACGCGTCCGCAATTGATGCACACTAGGTGATCGTGGTGCTGCCTGTCGCGGATCTCGAAAGTGGCCTTGCCCGAATCGAAATGATGCCGTTCGAGCAGTCCAGCCTGTTCGAATTGGGTCAGTACACGATAAACGGTGGCCAGGCCGATATCCATTTTTTCAGCGAGCAGTAACTGATGTACATCATCGGCAGTGAGATGGCGTGTTTCGGCGCGCTCGAAGAGTTCCAGTATCTTGAGTCGGGGAAAGGTGGCTTTGAGTCCGATGTTTTTCAGGTCGGTTGATTGGCTCATGATGGAAATTCTAATGGATTGAGCTAGGGAGGGATTCGGTCTTTTCGGTTATGATATACCGTGCGAGGACGATTGCAGAAGCATGAAGACTCCCGTTGCTGCTCTTTTCCCATCAACCAAGAAATAATCAGAGCATGAATTTTCTTCGATTTGTCGCGACGGCGCTTTGGGTGGCCGTGCTTTCCGCGTGTTCGTCGGTGCCGCGTATCGTCAACGAATACAAGATCGATGTCCAGCAGGGCAACATCCTGACCCAGGACATGGTCGTCCAACTCAGACCGGGATTATCCAAGGAGCAGGTTCGTTTCATTCTGGGGACGCCGGTGCTTATGGATCTGTTTCATGCCAATCGCTGGGATTACGTCTATCGTTTGCAAAAAGGGAGCGGAGAAGTTGAAACACGCAAGTTTTCGACCTTCTTTGACGCCAACGACAAGTTGATTCGGGTGGGGGGCGATGTGGCGGCTGCCGATGCCAAGGATCTGACGACGGCGGCGGAAAGACGGACGAGCGAACTGGATCTGGGTTCGATTGATGCCGATGCCGTGGCACCCCCTGTGGAAGAGAAAGGGTTTTTCGGCAAAATTCTGGAAAAGGTGGGGCTCTGAAATGGCGGTGCGTGGAATGAAAGTGGCGATTGTTGGTGCCGGCGGGCGTATGGGGCGAATGTTGATCGAGGCGACGTTGCGCGATGGGCAGGCCGAGTTGGTGGCGGCGATCGATCAGCCGGGCACCCCGGCGATAGGCAAGACAGTCGGTGAGTTGGTCGGCATGCCCTGCGATGTGCGGGTAACGAGCAATGTCGAAGCCGGAATTGCTGCGGCCGATTGCCTGATTGATTTCACTCGCCCGGAGGGTACCTTCGAGCATCTGGGGATTTGCCGGCGTCACCAGGTGGCCATCGTCATCGGGACGACAGGTTTCGATGACAAGGGAAAGCGGTGCATTGCCGAGGCGGCGGCTGAAATTCCGGTCGTTTTTGCGCCCAATATGAGCGTCGGGGTGAATCTGGTTTTCAAGTTGCTCGACACTGCTTCGCGCATTCTTTCTGAAGGCTACGATATCGAGATTGTCGAGGCGCACCACCGCCTCAAGATCGATGCGCCCTCGGGTACGGCCTTACGTATGGGAGAGGTCATTGCCAATGCTGTGGGGCGCGATCTCAAGTCTTGTGCCGTCTATGGCCGCGAAGGCGTGACCGGCGAGCGCGATCCGTCGACCATCGGGTTTGCCACCGTGCGCGGTGGCGATATCGTCGGTGACCACACGATCATGTATTGCGGGACAGGCGAGCGCGTTGAAATCAGCCACAAGGCGAGCAGCCGCATGCCTTATGCCCTGGGTAGTTTGCGTGCGGTGCGGTTTTTGTCCGAAAAGAAGAACGGCTTGTTCGATATGCAGGACGTCCTCGGCTTGCATTGAGTCGCTTGCTGTCACGCGTTTCCGGCGGAGTGTGGTGTTTCCGGTTTTCTGCGCGAAGGGCGGTTCACGTGGCGGGTGTGAGCGCCGGAAATTGCCGATTTGTCGAGAATCGGGTATGATCCACATGTTTTCAAGTCATTAAGCGGGAGAGCGGCGTGCTCTTCCGCTTTTGCATATCTAAGCTACGGATCAGGAGCCTTTCGTGTCATTGTTACCCTCTCTTCCGCCCGCGCTTCTTGCTCTTGCCGATGGCACGGTTTTCCGTGGTTATGCCATCGGGTGTCTCGGTTCTTCCTGTGGCGAGGTTGTGTTTAACACAGCCATGACCGGTTATCAGGAAATTCTGACCGATCCCTCGTATTGCCAGCAAATCGTGACCCTGACGTATCCTCATATCGGAAACACGGGCTGCAACGACGAGGATTTTGAGTCGCGAACCAATTTTGCTGCCGGTCTGGTGATTCGCGACCTGCCTTTGCGTGCCGAGAACTGGCGCATGCAGCAAGGGTTGTCGGCCTATCTCGAAAAACACGGGGTTATTGCCATTGCCGGTATCGATACACGTAAACTGACCCGCATCCTGCGCGAAAAGGGGGCGCAGGCCGGCTGCATCATGGCCGGTATCGTCGATGAGGCGAAAGCCGTGGCCGATGCGCGTGCTTTTCCGGGGTTGGCCGGAATGGATTTGGCCAAGGTGGTCAGCGTTGATTCGCCTTATGAGTGGAACGAGGGGGAATGGACCCTGCGTGGTTATCAGCCCGCGCCTGTGGCGCAATATCATGTCGTTGCCTACGATTTCGGCGTCAAGCGCAATATCCTGCGCATGCTTGCGGCGCGCGGGTGCAAGGTGACCGTGGTTCCGGCGCAGACGTCAGCGGCAGAGGTGCTGAAATACAAGCCCGATGGTGTTTTCCTCTCCAACGGCCCGGGTGATCCGGAGCCTTGTGATTACGCGATTGCCGCGATTCGCCAGTTGCTTGAAGCCAGATTGCCGACTTATGGCATCTGCCTCGGGCACCAACTGCTGGCGCTGGCTTCGGGCGCGAAGACCGTCAAGATGAAGTTCGGGCACCATGGCGCCAATCATCCGGTCAAGGATGTCGATACGCAGCAAGTCATGATTACCAGCCAGAACCACGGCTTTGCGGTCGATGCGCAGAGCTTGCCGGGCAATTTGCGGGTGACGCATGTTTCGCTGTTCGATGGTTCGTTGCAGGGAATTGCGCGTACCGATGTGCCCGCTTTCTCTTTCCAGGGGCATCCGGAGGCCAGCCCTGGACCGCACGATGTAGCCTATTTGTTTGACCGTTTTATTCAGCTGATGCAAGCCGGGAAGGCCGGGGGAAAGTAACTCATGCCCAAGCGTACAGACCTTAAAAGTATTCTCATCATCGGTGCCGGTCCGATTGTCATCGGGCAGGCCTGCGAATTCGACTATTCCGGGGCGCAAGCCTGCAAATCCCTGCGTGAGGAGGGATTCCGGGTCATTCTGGTGAATTCCAATCCGGCGACGATCATGACCGATCCGGAAATGGCCGATGTGACCTATATCGAGCCGATCACCTGGAAGGCCGTCGAGAAAATCATCGAAAAAGAGCGCCCCGATGCCTTGCTGCCGACCATGGGGGGGCAGACGGCGCTAAATTGTGCCCTGGATCTGGCGCATCACGGTGTGCTGGAAAAGTATCAGGTCGAGATGATCGGTGCCACAAAAGAGGCGATTGACAAGGCCGAGGATCGCCAGAAATTCAAGGCGGCGATGTCCAGCATCGGTTTGGGTTCGGCGCGTTCGGCCGTAGCGCATTCGATGGAAGAGGCGCAACAGGTGCAGGCCATGATCGGTTTTCCGGTCATTATCCGCCCGTCTTTTACCATGGGCGGCTCGGGCGGAGGGATTGCCTACAATCAGGAAGAATTCGCCAATATTTGCAAGCGAGGCCTTGAAGCCAGTCCGACGCACGAACTCCTGATCGAAGAGTCCCTGATCGGCTGGAAAGAATTCGAGATGGAGGTGGTTCGCGACAAGAAGGATAACTGCATCATTGTCTGTTCGATCGAGAACCTCGATCCGATGGGGGTACATACTGGTGATTCGATTACCGTAGCGCCGGCACAGACCCTGACCGACAAGGAATACCAGATCATGCGTAATGCCTCGCTGGCAGTGTTGCGCGAGATTGGTGTCGATACCGGGGGGTCGAACGTGCAGTTCGCGATCAACCCGAACGATGGGCGCATGATCGTCATTGAAATGAATCCGCGCGTTTCGCGCTCGTCGGCGCTGGCTTCCAAGGCTACCGGCTTCCCGATCGCCAAGGTGGCGGCTAAACTGGCGGTGGGCTATACCCTTGACGAGTTGGCCAACGAGATCACCGGAGGGAAAACCCCGGCGTCGTTCGAGCCTTCGATCGACTATGTGGTGACCAAAGTGCCGCGCTTTGCCTTCGAAAAATTTCCGGCGGCGGATGCTCATCTGACGACGCAAATGAAATCGGTGGGCGAAGTGATGGCCATTGGCCGTACCTTCCAAGAGTCGTTCCAGAAAGCGTTGCGAGGGCTTGAAGTCGGCGTCGATGGAATGAATCAGCGCACCACGGATCGCGAGGAACTGGAGCGCGAACTTGGCGAACCAGGGCCTGAGCGCATCTGGTATGTCGGTGACGCGTTCGAGAACGGTTTTACGCTCGATGAAGTGCATGCCCTGACGTATATCGACCCCTGGTTCCTGGCGCAAATCGAGGATATCGTGCGCATCGAGATGGCGCTCGACGATATGGCGCTCGACGAGATCGATGCGCCGACGCTGCGTGAACTGAAACGCAAAGGGTTTTCCGACCGGCGCCTGGCGCGGTTGCTGAAATCTAGCGACACGGCGGTTCGTGCGCGGCGCCATGCGCTGGGAATCCGCCCGGTCTATAAGCGGGTCGATACCTGTGCGGCGGAATTTTCGACCGGCACTGCCTATATGTACTCGACCTATGAGGAAGAGTGCGAAGCTAATCCGAGCGACAAGAAGAAGATCATGGTGCTCGGCGGTGGCCCGAACCGTATCGGGCAGGGCATCGAATTCGACTATTGCTGTGTTCACGCCGCTCTTGCGATGCGCGAAGACGGTTACGAAACGATCATGGTCAATTGCAATCCGGAGACCGTGTCGACCGACTACGATACCTCGGATCGTCTGTATTTCGAGCCGTTGACACTGGAAGATGTGCTCGAGATCGTGGCCATCGAGAAGCCGGTCGGTGTGATCGTTCAGTTCGGTGGCCAGACTCCGCTCAAACTGGCGCGTGATCTTGAGGCCAATGGTGTGCCAATCATCGGTACCAACCCGGACATGATTGATGCGGCCGAAGATCGCGAGCGCTTCCAGCAACTGCTGCATGATCTGGGGCTGAAGCAACCCCCTAACCGTACCGCGCGTACCGAGCCGGACGCTTTGCGGCTGGCCGAGGAAATTGGTTATCCGCTGGTAGTTCGTCCGTCTTATGTGCTGGGTGGTCGCGCCATGGAGATTGTGCATGAGCCGCGCGACCTTGAGCGCTACATGCGCGAGGCCGTGAAAGTTTCCAACGATTCGCCGGTATTGCTTGACCGCTTCTTGAACGATGCGGTCGAGGTCGACGTCGATGCGCTGTCCGATGGCAGCGAGGTGATCATCGGTGGCGTCATGGAACACATCGAGCAGGCGGGCGTGCACTCCGGCGACTCGGCCTGTTCGCTGCCGCCTTATTCGCTGGCTAAGGGCGTGCAGGACGAACTGCGTCGCCAGACCAAACTGATGGCCAAAGGACTTAACGTTTGTGGCCTGATGAATGTGCAGTTTGCCATTCAGAATGGCGTGGTCTATGTGCTGGAGGTCAATCCACGTGCGTCGCGTACCGTACCCTTTGTTTCCAAGGCGACCGGCCTGCAACTGGCCAAGATCGCGGCACGCTGCATGGCCGGGCAATCGCTGGCCAGCCAGGGGGTGACGCGGGAGGTCATCCCGCCGTATTTTTCGGTCAAGGAAGCCGTTTTCCCGTTCAACAAATTCCCCGGCGTGGATACCATTCT
>CAYTWY010000055.1:0-10734 GCA_964440925.1 uncultured Propionivibrio sp.
ACGCGGTTCTCACCCTGATCCGCGAAAAATACCGCGAGTATGGCATCGAAGAGACACCCTACGTGGTCGTCAAGGCCGACGCCGGCACTTACGGCATGGGCGTCATGACGGTCAAGGACGCTTCCGAGATCGTCGGACTCAACCGCCGCCAGCGCAACAAGATGTCGGTTATCAAGGAAGGTGCCAGCGTCAGCCAGGTCATCATCCAGGAAGGCGTACACACCTTCGAGCGCATCGGTACCGGCGACAAGGAAGGCGTCGCCGAACCGGTGGTATACATGATCGACCGTTTCGTCGTCGGCGGCTTCTACCGCGTGCATTCCGGCCGCAGCAAGGACGAAAACCTCAACGCGCCGGGCATGCATTTCGAACCGCTGGCCTTCAAGACCAGCTGCTGCCTGCCAGACCAATGCCAGATGCCGGACGCACCTCCCAACCGCTTCTATGCCTACGGCGTGGTCGCCCGCCTGGCGCAGCTGGCCGCGGCGCTGGAACTCGAACGCACCGCGCCGGAAGAGTCGGGGGGAACGACAATCAACCACGGAGTACACGGAGAGTGATTGCAATCTGTCTTTTCTCCGTATCCTTCGTGATCTCTGTGGTTCATTCTCGGAGAAGGATGCATGCGCCTTGCCTTTATTCTTGATCCGCTCGCCGCACTGAAAGCCGGCAAGGATTCGAGTATTGCCATGATGCGCGCCGCCCAGGCGGCGGGTCACGCCGTCTGGGCCATCGAGCAGACGGCGATTCACTGGTCGGCGCAGCACGGTGTCTGCGCCGAAGCGCTGCACCTCGAAATCAGCGACGGCGCCGGCTGGTACAAGGAACGACTGCGCCATACCATTCCGTTGCGCGACTTCTCCGCTGTGGTCATGCGCAAGGATCCGCCCTTCGACATGGAATACGTTACGACGACCTGGCTGCTTGAGCGTGCGGAGGCGGAAGGCGCGCGGGTATTCAACCGACCACAGGCCCTGCGCGACCATTCGGAAAAACTGGCGGTGGCCGAGTTCTCCCGTTTTTCCGTGCCGACCCTGGTGGCGCGCGATGCGGCGTTGATCCAGGCCTTCATCGATGTCGAGCGCGAGGTCATCCTCAAACCGCTCGACGGCATGGGCGGCAGCCAGATATTCCGTGTGCGCCAGGACGACCCGAACCGCAATGTCATTGTCGAGACACTGATGGCCGACCGGGCAACGCAGAACGGTTTGCGTACCATCATGGCGCAGCGCTATATCCCGGAAATCGTCGCCGGCGACAAGCGTATCCTGCTCATCGACGGCGAAGTAGTGCCTTTCTGTCTGGCGCGCCGGCCCAAGGCCGGCGAGACGCGCGGCAACCTGGCCGCCGGCGGCACCGGCGTGGCACAGGAACTGACGCCGCGCGACCGCGAAATCGCCGAGGCGCTCGCCCCGATCCTGGCGGCGCGTGGTTTGTTGCTGGTGGGGATCGATGTGATCGGGGAATGGCTGACCGAAATCAATGTGACCAGCCCGACCTGCATGGTCGAAATTCGCGCCCAGACCGGGTTCGACGCCGCCGCCCTCTTCATCCTCGCTCTGGAACGCCAATGCCGCAAGTGCAAATAAATACCCCCGGCCATTTCGCACCGGCAGCGCGGTTTGCCGGTCTGCGCCGCCTGGCCGGCGGCCTCGCCACACTCTTTCTCATCGCCTGCAGCAAGGCGCCGCTCTACCAGCAGGAAGGATTCGTTTTCGGCACCCGCGTCGAGGTGCTGATTGCCGGAATCGACGAAACACAGGCGCGCCCGGCAGCGGCCGAAGTGCTGCGCGAATTCGACCGCCTGCATCGCCGCTACCATGCCTGGCAAGCTTCCGAACTGAGCGATCTGAACGCGGCGCTGGCCGCCGGGAAGACGTTCTCCGCACCGCCGGAAATGGCGACGCTGCTGACCGATGCACAGCACTTTTCCGCCGCCAGCGATGGCCTCTTCGATCCGGGCATCGGCAGGCTGATCGCCCTGTGGGGATTCCAGTCCGACGATTACCCCAACCGCCGCCCCGAGCCGGCGCGGCTCGCGGCCTGGCGCGCGGCGCGTCCGGGAATCGCCGACCTGCGCATTGCCGGGCAAAAGATCAGCAGCCGCAACCGGCAGCTGTCCCTCGATCTGGGCGGCTATCTGAAAGGCTATGCCCTCGATCGCGCCACTACGCTCCTGCACGCGCGCGGCATCGATAACGCACTGATCAATATCGGCGGCAACGTCATGGCGCTCGGCAGCAAAAACGGCGAAGCGTGGCGCGTCGGTATCCGCCACCCGCGCCAGAGCGGAGCCATCGCCACCATCGCGCTGGGCGACGGTGAGGCCATCGGCACCTCGGGCGACTATCAGCGCTATTTCACCCTCGATGGCACGCGCTACTGCCATTTGCTCGATCCGCACAGCGCGCTGCCGGTCGATCACACGCAGGCGCTGACCGTCCTCATCAGCCCGCGCACACAGGCCGGAACGCTGTCCGACATGGCCTCCAAACCGCTGTTCATCGCCGGCCGCGACTGGCTCCCAATGGCACGCCGGCTGGGCCTTGACCACATCTTGCGCATCGATGCCACCGGCCGCGTCGAGGTCACGCAAGCACTGCAACGCCGCCTTGAATTTTCGCCCGGCAACGAAAAAAACCTGCAAATCATCCCTTGAATCGCGCGCGGGGCTTCCGAAATTGCCGGAATCCCTTAGAATGGGCGCTAAACGTTCTAGGAAGGCTCGATGATCGGCATTCTTCTCATCACGCACGGCACTTTTGGCGAGAGCCTGTTGCAGAACGTTTGCCACGTCCTCAACAAGCGTCCGCCGCTGATCGCCCAGCTCGGCGTCGCCGCACAGGACGATCCGCTCGACATGCTGCCTGCGGCGCGCCGCTTGGCGCAGGAAGTCGACGCAGGTGACGGCGTGCTGCTTCTGACCGACATTCTCGGTGCCTCGCCATCCAATCTGGCGCTCAAGCTGCTCGAACCCGGTCGCGTCGAAGGCGTCGCCGGTGTCAGCCTGCCCATGTTGCTGCGCGCGCTGACCTACCGCAACGGATCCATGGCATCACTCGTACAAAAAGCCGTCAGCGGTGGCCGCGACGGCGTCATCAACATGCACGCTTGACCTCGTTGTAGATCGACAGGAAACGCAATGACCCGCGCTGAAATTGAAATCACCAACAAACTGGGCTTGCATGCCCGGGCGTCGGCCAAACTGACGCAAATGGCCGCCGGCTTCAACGCCGAGGTCTGGATGGAGAAAAACGGTCGCCGCATCAACGCCAAGAGCATCATGGGCGTGATGATGCTGGCGGCAGGAAAAGGCTCGACAGTCGTCGTCGAAACCGATGGCACCGACGAGCAAATCGCCCTGGAATCGCTACTCAAGCTGATCGCCGACAAATTCGGCGAAGGAGAATGATCAGGCCATGAGTTTCACCCTGCACGGACTCCCGGTATCGGGCGGCATCGCCATCGGCCAGGCACACCTCATTTCGCAGGCCACGCTGGAAGTCTCCCACCTGTTCATCCCCCCACGCATGGTGGACAAGGAAGTCGCCCGCTTCGAAGCGGCGATCGCCCGCGTGCGCGAGGAATTCGCCGCGCTGAAGTCCGGCATCGGACAGGCGCAGGCCGATTTCGGCGCGTTCATTGACCTGCACCTGATGATTCTCGCCGACCCGGAATTATCCGAGACCCCCAAACAGATCATCCGTGAACGCCGCTGCAATGCCGAATGGGCCATCGTGCAGCAAATGGAAGTGCTGGTTTCCCAGTTCGAAAAGATCGACGACACCTATCTGCGCGAACGCAGTTACGATGTGCGCCAGGTCGTCGAACGCGTCGTTCGCGAGTTGGTCGGCCACCACCCCGCCTACAAGGTCGGCAAATCGGTCAAGGGCGAGAACTTGGTCGTCGTCGCGCACGATCTTTCGCCGTCCGATATCGTTTCCTTCCGCGACCAGAACATCTCGTCCTTCATTACCGACGTCGGCGGCGCCACCTCGCACACCGCCATCCTGGCACGCGGCATGAGCATCCCGGCGGTGCTCGGCCTGCACAACGCACGGCAGATGATCCTCGACCGCGAAACGCTGATTGTCGACGGCACGCGCGGCGTGGTCATCGTCAACCCCGATGCGCGCGTCCTTGAGGAGTACCAGCTTAAAAAGAGCGAAATCGAACTGGAACGCTCCCGGCTCAAGCTCCTGAAAAGCGCGCGCGCCACGACCCTCGACAAGGTCAAGATCGACATGCTGGCGAACATCACCGAACCGGGCGATGTCGCCACCGCACTGGGGAACGGGGCGGAAGGCGTCGGTCTGCTGCGTACCGAATTCATTTTCCTCAGCCGCGGCGAAATGCCCAGTGAGGACGAGCAATTCGAAGCTTATCGCAAGATCGTCAAGGGCATGGAAGGCCGCCCGGTGACCATCCGCACTTTCGACCTCGGCAACGACAAGAACATCGAGGCCGACCAGGCCGAGAACCGCAGACGCGACAACCCGGCACTGGGGCTACGCTCGATCCGCCTCTCCCTGTCCGAACCCAAATCCTTCCAGACGCAACTGCGCGCCATTTTGCGGGCCTCGAAGCTGGGCAAGGTAAAAATCCTGGTTCCGATGCTCTCGCACGCGCACCAGATCGACCAGACCCTGGCGGCACTCGAACAGGCCAAATCGGGCCTGCGCGGCGAAAAAATCCCCTTTGACGAAGAGATCGAGATCGGCGGCATGATCGAGGTTCCGGCCGCAGCGCTGGCACTTGGCATGTTCATCCGGCGCATGAATTTCCTGTCGATCGGCACCAACGACCTGATTCAGTACACCCTGGCCATCGACCGCAGCGACGAACAGGTCGCCAGCCTTTACGACCCCCTGCACCCGGCCGTCCTGATGCTCCTGGCGCACATCATCGGCACGGCCGAAAAAGCCAACGTTCCGGTCTCCATGTGCGGCGAGCTGGCCGGCGAACCGGCGCTCACCCGTCTGCTGCTGGGCATGGGGCTGCGCCAGTTTTCCATGCACCCGGCGCAAATCCCCGCCGTCAAGCAACGCGTCAAGCAGAGCGACATCTCGGAATTGTCACCCGTCGTAAAGCGCATCCTGAAGCTCGAGGAACCGGCACGGATCAGGGAACAGATCGAACGCCTGAACATGTGACCGGGCAGAAAGGCGCATGCTGCTGCCGCGCAAGGCTCCTGGCGCTTCCGGGGATGGGAAACAGCAAAACGGCGCTGTCCGGCGACAAAGGCCACAGGGCGCGTTTGACTTTTGCCGCCCTCGGCGTTACCTTCTCCCGTAGCGCCGATTTGAACGTTCAGCTTGCGGGCGCTTGATAAATACGGCTAAAGCGGAATCCGCCCAGTCCGCTTGCAGGCCGATTGGGCTTGTTTTTTACTGCCATCGCAATGTCACCAGATCACTCTGTCGGAATCGTTACCGCGCAACTTTTCCGCTCCAATGAAGCCATCCTCCTCAAAGGCGGAGCACAATTGCCTGCCTTCGACCTGGCTTTTGAAACCTACGGCCGGCTCAACGCGGCGCGCAGCAACGCCGTGCTGGTCTGCCATGCCCTGTCCGGCAACCACCACGTCGCCGGAACCTATCCCGACGACCCAAAAAGCAACGGCTGGTGGGACAACCTCGTCGGCCCCGGCAAACCGCTCGATACCGACAAGTTTTTCGTCGTCGGGGTCAATAATCTCGGCGGCTGTTTCGGCTCCACCGGCCCCTTGTCGATCAACCCGCAGAGCGGCAAAAGATACGGCGCCGATTTTCCGCTCGTCACCGTCGAGGATTGGGTCGCGGCTCAGGCGCGCCTGGCCGACCATCTCGGCGTCGACATCTGGGCCGCGGTTCTCGGCGGCAGTCTCGGTGGCATGCAGGCCCTCGAATGGAGCCTGCAGTTTCCGGAACGCATTCGCCACGCCATCGTCATCGCCTCTGCGCCCAAACTTTCGGCGCAGAACATCGCTTTCAACGAAGTCGCACGTCAGGCCATTCTTTCCGACCCCGATTTCTGCGGCGGGCATTACGCCGAACACGGCGTGGTGCCCAAGCGTGGTCTGCGCCTGGCGCGCATGATCGGCCACATCACCTATCTGTCGGATAACCAGATGGATGAGAAATTCGGCCGCCGGCTGCGCCACGACGAGCACAAATTCAGCTACGACGTCGATTTCGAGGTCGAATCCTACCTGCGTTACCAGGGCGACAAATTCGCCGGATTCTTCGATGCCAACACCTATCTGATGACCACCAAGGCGCTCGATTACTTCGATCCGGCCTTCGCCTACGAGGGCAACCTTGCGGCGGCGCTGGCGCGTGCCAAGGCCGAATTCCTGGTTGCCAGCTTCTCCACCGACTGGCGTTTTTCTCCCGCCCGCTCGCGCGAAATCGTCTTCGCCTTGATGAAGAACCGGCGGCGCGTCGTCTATGCCGAAATCGACTGCGACGCCGGACACGATTCCTTCCTGCTCGACGACGCACACTATCACGCCGTACTGCGCGCCTACCTGGAGAATATCGCGGTATGAACCTGAACAAGCTGACCCGGCACGAGCGCAAGCGTTTCGATTTTGCCGTCATCGCCGACTGGATTCCCGCCGGACAACGCGTGCTTGACCTCGGTTGCGGCGACGGCGCCCTGCTGCGCTACCTGCGCGAAGCCAAGGGCATCAGCGGCTACGGCGTTGAAATCGACCCGGAGAGCGTGCTCGCCTGCATCGGCAATGGCGTCGACGTCATCCAGATGGACATCGATCACGGCCTTTCCGGTTTCGAAGACAATTCCTTCGACCGCGTGATCATCTCGCAAGCGCTACAGGCCATGCACGCCACCGAGCGCATCCTCACCGAAATGCTGCGCGTCGCCAGCGAGGCCGTGGTCAGTTTTCCCAACTTTGCCTACCGCAGCAACCGGGAGGCTATCGCGCGCGGCCACGTGCCGATCTCCGAAGACCTGCCGTACGAATGGTACGAGTCGCCGAATGTCCGCTTTTTCACCATTGCCGACTTCGAGGCCCTATGCACCAGGCTCGGCATCGAAATCCGCGAACGACGCGCCTTCGATGAGGCCGGACAAGCGGTCAATGAAGACCCCAACCTGAACGGCAGCCTGGCTTTCTACCGCCTGGGTCGAAAATCTTGACGCCGGTCATGTTGCGCGCCGTGCTCAACCGGAGGATGCTGATCTGCATCTTCACCGGCTTCAGTTCGGGACTGCCGCTGTTTCTCCTCCTCAACCTGCTGCCGGCCTGGCTGAAGACCGAGGGCATCAGCCTGCGCGAGATCGGTCTGTTCGCATTGATCCAGTTCCCCTACACGTGGAAGTTCCTCTGGGCGCCGCTCATGGATCGCTACGCCCTGCCTTGGCTGGGAAGGCGGCGCAGCTGGATGGCGGCAACACACCTCGCCCTGGTGGGCAGCATCATCTGGCTCGGTTCGCTGTCACCGCGCACTGCGTTGGCGACGATTGCCGTCGCCGCCTGTCTCGTTGCCGTGCTCTCGGCCACACTCGACATCGCCCTTGACGCGTTCCGGCGCGAGCTGCTTGCCGATGCCGAGCTGGGGCTGGGCAACGCCGTACATGTCAATGCTTACAAGGTGGCCGGATTGATTCCCGGCTCGCTATCGCTGTGGCTGGCCGACCGCCTGCCCTGGTTCGAGGTATTCGTCGTCACCGCACTGTTCATGCTGCCCGGCCTGTTAATGACCCTGCGCGTACGCGAACCGGCGCGGGCGCCTGCGCCGCGCAGCTTGCGTGCAGCCGTACTCGAACCGTTCCGTGAATTCATGCACCGTTCCGGAGTACGCGAAGCCTTGCTGATTCTGGCCTTCATATTCCTCTACAAACTCGGTGATTCGCTGTGCACGGCGCTGGCCACGCCGTTCTATCTGGACATAGGCTTCACCAAGACAGAAATCGGCTTGGTGGCCAAGAATGCCGGCCTGTGGCCGTCGGTCATCGGCGGACTGGCCGGCGGCTTGTGGATGGTGCGCTGGGGCATCAACCGTTCGCTGTGGATCTTCGGCGCCGTACAGATGCTGTCCATTCTCGGCTTCGCCTGGCTGGCGGACGCAGGCAGCGCCGCGGCGACCCCGGAACGCCTGCTCGCCCTGGCGCTGGTCATCGGCAGCGAAGCCTTCGGGGTCGGCCTTGGAACCGCCGCTTTTGTCGCCTACATCGCGCGCAGCACGCACCCGGCGTATACCGCCACGCAGTTTGCCCTGTTTACCAGCCTCGCCGCCGTGCCGCGCACCGTCATCAATGCGTCCGCCGGCTGGCTGGTCGAACAAATCGGCTGGACCGACTTTTTCTATCTGTGCTTTGCGCTTGCCCTGCCAGGCATGCTGTTGTTATTCCGGGTCGCCCCATGGACAGAAACGCAGAACTCTTGATCGCCGCCGCACGCGATCTTTCCACCGCCGTCGATGGCCTGCGCTTCGCGCCGCCGGTTTCGCACATCTACAACCCGCTCGATTATGCCTGGGCGCCTTACGAGGACTACCTGCGCCGCTTTGCCGCAAGCGCTAAAAAAGTCGTCTTTATCGGCATGAATCCCGGTCCTTTCGGCATGGTGCAATGCGGTGTGCCTTTCGGCGAGATTACCGCCGTGCGCGACTGGATGGGCATCGACGCGCCGGTTCGTAAACCGGCGCGCGAAAACCCCAAGCGTCCCATCGAGGGCTTCGCCTGCGCACGCTCGGAAGTCAGCGGACGACGGCTATGGGGACTGTTCCAGCAACGCTTCGCGTCCGCCGAAGCGTTCTTTGCCGAACATTTCGTCGCCAATTATTGCCCACTGGCCTTTTTCGACCACGGACGCAACCTGACCCCGGACAAGCTTCCCGCGACCGAATGTGCCGCACTGTACGCCGCGTGCGACGCCCATCTCCGGGCGCTCGTCGCGACCCTGCGCCCGCAGTGGGTGATCGGCATCGGCGCTTTCGCGCAGGAGCGCGCCAGCGAAGCGCTGGCCGGAATGGATCTACGCCTGGGCAAGGTTCTCCACCCCAGCCCGGCCAGCCCGGCAGCCAACCGCGGCTGGGCAGAAGCGGCCGAACAGCAACTCAGGGCACAAGGCGTCTGGCAGGATTAACCGACGCCAAGCAACGGACGCCTGGGTTTGCGGCGACGATCAAGCCACCAAGCATAGGCCGGCAAAAGCAGTGCCGATCCAGGCAAAAGCAACAGCAACAGATACGGCGAAATACGCGAGAGGGTACGCAACTGTCCGAGCAACGCGGCTTTTTCCTCGTTACTCCAGGAACCGCCGTTGCGATGCTTCATCAACAACGGCATCAGCCCGCGCATGGCCAGCATGTCGGCGACGACGGCACGCGAATGACGCTTTTGCGCAGCAAGCAAACGCGAGACAAATCCGGTCAGAGCAAAAGGCTGATCGTCCTCCTTCATGGCCGCTGCCGCCAACCTGCTAACCGAATACGCCATGTCTGCCACATCTGCCAGAGGAGAAAACTCTTGCGCGCCAGGCGCAGAACCCGACGCACCCTGAAAGCGAGGAGTACGGCAACCGCCAGCCCGGCAATTGCCGGATGCCGCTTGATGCATTCCAGCCCGGCGCGTACTTGCGCCAGGACACAATCGGTGCGGTATAGCGCCACGCGCAGGGGCTGCATCGCGCCATCTAGCGCCACACGCTGCGTGGCGATGCGTTCAAGCAATCGCCCGCGCTGCAGCTGCAATTCACTCCGCCGGCGATTCATGCGCGACAGCCGCTTTCAATTGCCGCAAATCTTCCTGCAATTCGGCAAGACTGGCGGCAAACATGGTTTCCGGACGTTGCCAGGACTGCCTGAAGCAGCGCAGGGAAAAAAATGCACACGCGGCAAAAACGGCGCAAGAAAAGCCGAGAACCCACAGCCGGCTTTCCCAGAACAGCGCGGTCAGGAACAAAACGCCGGTCAGCACGGCGACGCCCAGCGAAAAAGCCAGGGCCCAGGCCAGAAGCAACAGGCGGAAGAGGCGCAGCTTCTCCTCCTCGAGTTCGTTGGCGAAAAGTTCAAGGCGCGTCCTGCCACTGCTCAAAAGCAGGGCGGCGATTCTTTTCAGGGCGGCAAACAGGCCACCGCCCCCGGCTCCCGATGGATCGTTCATCGACGAGCGGCGCTCAGCGCCGACCGATGATCAGGCCAAGGAGGAAACCCACGCCGGCGGCAATACCCACCGATTGCCACGGATTCTCATTCACGTAGTCATCGGCGGCACGCGCGGCGGCCTTGGTCTTGTCGATCAGCAGCGCTTCAGCATCAGCCAGGCGAACCTGGGCGTCACGCAGGCGTTCGGCCACCCGTTCGCGCAGATCGGCCATTTTCTCGCCGGCGACGCCGGCCGTGGCACGCAGGATGTCTTCGGCATCGGCAACGACATTTCGCATGTCGGCTACGAGTTTTTGTGTGCTTGAACTGGTCAGATCGGAAAATTCGGACATGGGAAACCTCACCTTAGGAATTGGACGCTCGGAGAAAAGGCGCGACTTCCGCAGGGAACGCGCGCCACAGCACCCAGAGTAACGAATTTGGGCGCGCAGATCAACGCTCAAATCGTCGCTGCGAAAATCCTTTCCTGCGGCGGTGTCGGGCGCTCAGCCGACATAGTCGTAATCGATCGTCAGCGGGGCATGGTCGGAAAAGCGTTGCGCCTTATAAACGCTGGCGGCGCAGCCGGTCGCGGCAAGACGTGGCGTCGCCAGCTGGTAGTCGAGCCGCCAGCCGACGT
>CAYTWY010000056.1:0-10731 GCA_964440925.1 uncultured Propionivibrio sp.
CGAACGCGGCACACTGAACCAGCATGGCAGTGGCCGAGGGGTTTGGTACGACTTGCGCTAAAACGCTCTAAACGGCGACGGCCTTGCTGGTGGACGACATGAGGCAGGCGGACTCATACTCTTCAATATCGACAAGACGGTAGAGCACGCGACCGCAGAGTTTCAGATATTTGGGGCCGATCCCCTCAGTTCGCCAGCGTTCAAGTGTTGCCTCACTGACATTCCAGCGCTGGGCGAGGTTTCGTTGGTTGAAATGAATGATTTCCATGCAGGGCTCCGAACGAGTTGGTGGGAGTCCATGAAGGCGCTGTTCCGTCCACAAGCCAAGTCAGGCTGTCGCATCGATATGGGAATGGGTTCGACTGCGCGTTTCGGAATCGAACTGACACCTGAATTTTTGATGAGCGCGGCCATTCGCATCTGATAGACTGGCGGCCGATTCGGCATATTTCCGCGAATGTTCTCAGCAGCTTTTGCAAGCAAAAATGCGCTGAGTGACTGCGGTTTGGCGGGAGTTGCCGCTCCACCCAATCCTTCCGCATTTTTCCGCAAAAATTTACGCAAACCCGTAATACAGGTACGTGTAAAACAACGAGCAGAATGTATCCTTGGCAACAGGGGATGCCCATTGAGGGCAATTACGGGTTCTTCTGATACTGTTTGGTGCTGGTTGCGGCTCCACCGCCAGAACGCTAAAAAAACCGCCCATCTGGGCGGTTTTTTTACGCCTACTCACGCGTGTCAGCGCGGGGTTTGCGGGTTCATATTTACTTCGCTGCAGTTTCAGAAAATCAGCAGATTTTGGTTTGCCGTTGGGCGTGATGCGCTCTCTTTCTTCTAGAATGGAGCTTTTGCGATGAAGGAACTGTTCGTGAGTCAAGATAACGATTCTGCCGTTTGGCAGACGGTCTGCCGTAATATCGAGGTGCGCCATTCGGTGCGTGGCTATGTGCCGACGCCGGTGCCGCGCAGCGTTGTCGAAGAAATCCTGCGCGTTGCCGCGCGTTCGCCTTCCGGAACCAATACGCAACCCTGGCATGTGCATGTTGTGAGTGGGGAAAGTCGTGCGCGCGTGGCGCATGCGGTCTGTACGGCGTTTGATATCGATCCGCAACGGAGCGATCAGGCAATCTATACCCATCTTGACGACGAACCTTACCGCTCGCGCAAGCGTGCCCTCGGCAAGGCGATGTACGGCCTGATGGGCATCGGCAAAGGCGAGAACGAGAAAATGCTGGCGCAGCAGCGGCGCAATTTCGAGTTCTTTGGTGCGCCGGTTGGCCTTTTTGTCACTATCGACAAGGCGCTGGGCTGTGGAAGTTGGCTCGATACCGGAATGTTCGTGCAGTCGTTGATGCTGGCGGCGAAGGCTTGCGGACTCGATACCTGTGCGCAGGGCTTCTGGGTGCATTACGAAGCGGTGGTGGCACAGGTTGTCGGTTGGCCGGAAAGTGAGCGCCTGGTGTGCGGCATGGCGCTTGGTTACGCGGATGAGTCCTTGCCGGAGAATGCACTGCGCAGCGAACGCATGGCGCTGGAGGATTTCGCCGTCTTTCACGCCTGAATGCCCTGCCGGAGACGGTCGTCAGTGCAGGGTATGCGTCAGCGTGTCGGCGTCGTCATCGGTGGCGCTGTCGTCGGCTGCCGAGGTGTGGCGCGAGATGAGCCGCCAGCCGTGCGCCCCGCGGTGAAAAACGTTGGTTGAAAGCATCGGTCCGTGCGCGGTCTCTTCGCCTTCGAGGCATAGCATCTCGATGATGCTGTGTGTGGCGATGAGCATTCCCTTCCACTGGATGCGGCGCCGGATGCGTACGTTGAAGCGTGGATTGCCGGCGAAAATCTGGCGCCAGCTTTCCCGGATGGCGGCATGCCCGGTCACGCACTGTCCGGTGGGATGGATGCACACGACTTCCTCGTCTTCGGCCCAGATGTTCATCAGGGCGTCGAGGTCGCCGCGTGCGATGGCTTCGTAGAAGGCGTCTTCAGCCTCTTCGGGGGAAATGAAAATGACGCTCATGGCGCGGCTTTCCGGCAGGCGGCCAGAACGCGTTCGGGGTCGATTTTGTTCAGGCAGTCGAGGTGGCCGAGCGGGCATTGGCGTTTGAAGCAGGGGCTGCAGGGCAGGTGCAGACTGATGATTTGCGCGTGCGGCGAGAGCGGTGGGGTAAAACCGGGCGACGATGAACCGTAAATGGCGATCAGCGGGCGACCGAGGGCGGCGGCGACATGCATCAGACCGGAGTCGTTGCAGACCACGAAATCGGCCGTGGCGATGAGATCGACGGCCTGCGTCAGCGTGGTGTTGCCACACAGATTAACAGGCCGGGCAATGCGCGCCTGGCGCAGGATTTCGTCGCCCGCGTCCCGATCCTTGCCCGAACCGATGAGCCAGATGGCGTAGTCGTTTTGCGCCAGAGCGTCGGCCAGAGTGGCGAAATGTGCGGCAGGCCAGCGCTTGGCCGGACCGTATTCAGCGCCGGGGCAGAATACGGCGATCTTGTCCGGGCGCGCCATGGACAGCGCAGCCAGCGTGGCGTCCTGTTGCGCCCTGTCGGAAACAAGGCGCGGGTTAGGTAGAGGGCGAGGTAACACGGCTCCCGGCGTTTCTGCCAGTTGGGCAAAGCGCTCGGCCATTTGTGGCAGGGCGGTTTTGTCCAGGGTGTGGCGGCGGTTGAGCAGGCCGTAGCGCGCTTCGCCGGTAAATCCGATGCGCTCCGGAATTCCCGCCAGCCAGGGAATCAGGGCGGATTTGAATGAGTTGGGCAGGATATAGGCACGCTGATAGCCGGCCTGTGCCAGTTTGCGTGCCAGGCGGTAGCGTGCCGGCAGCGAAAGTTCGCCGTGCGCGAAGGGGTTGTCGATAACCGCGTTGATTTCCGGCATGCGTTGCAGCACCGGAGTGACCCACGGGGGCGCCAGGGCATCGAGTTGCAGTCCGGGTATCGCCTGGTGCAGGTGCTGGAAGAGTACCTGTGCCATGACCGCGTCGCCGATCCAGGATGGGGCGATGATCAGCGCCCGGTGGGTCGGGTGGGGTGAGGCAGGAGAATCGGCCGCCTGCTCCCGGATGGCGGCTTCTTCCGTTTCCGGCCGGAGCTTGTTCACGCGGTCAGTGTCCCTTCGGCGCTTCGCCCTTGAAGACGTAGTGGGCGCCGCAGTACGGACACACGGCCTCGCCGGTGTGCAGCACATCGAGGAAAACACGCGGGTGCTGGTTCCATTGCGGCACGTTGGGGGGAGGGCATTGCAACGGCAGGTCGCTGGCCGTGACTTCGATCGGGAGAGTGGGGGAGGCCATGTTGTCTTGAGCCTTTCTCAAATGTGGTTCGGAGTCGTTCAGACGTAGCTGAGCCAGTCGGCGTGGTCTTCTACCCGGCCATTGACGCAATCGAAGAACCGCTGTTGCAGTTTCGCGGTGATCGGGCCGCGCGATCCCTTGCCGATCTGCCGGTTGTCGAGTTCGCGGATCGGGGTGATTTCGGCGGCGGTGCCGGTAAAGAAGGCTTCATCGGCGCAATAGACTTCGTCGCGCGTGATGCGCTTCTCGATGACGGTCAGCCCCAGTTCTTCCGCCAGGGTGAGTACCGAGGCGCGGGTGATGCCTTCCAGGCAGGAGGTCAGATCCGGCGTGTACAGCTTGCCGCCCTTGACGATGAAGATGTTCTCGCCGGCGCCTTCGGCAATGTAGCCGTCGACGTCGAGCAGCAGCGCTTCGTCATAGCCGTCGTGGGCGACTTCCTGGTGCGCCAGAATGGAATTGGTGTAGGTGCCGACCGATTTGGAACGGCACATGTTGATATTGACGTGGTGGCGGGTAAACGACGAGGTCTTGACGCGGATGCCTTTTTCCATGCCTTCGGCACCAAGGTAGGCGCCCCACGGCCAGGCGGCGATGGCGACGTGCGTGCTCAGGGTATTGGCGGCAATGCCCATGGCCTCGGAGCCGTAAAAGACGATCGGCCGGATGTAGCAGGAGTCGAGCGTGTTGGCGCGCACCACTTCTTTGTGCGCTTCGATCAGCGTCGCTTTGTCCCACGGCATTTTCATCTGGAAGATGTAGGCCGAGTTGAACAGGCGATCAGTGTGTTCCGCGAGGCGGAAGATGGCAGTGCCCTTTTCTGCCTTGTAGGCGCGCAGACCCTCGAAAACGCCCATGCCGTAGTGCAGGGTATGGGTCAGTACGTGGGTGGTCGCATCGCGCCACGGCACCAGTTTGCCATCGTGCCAGATGAAGCCCTCGCGGTCGGCCATAGACATGGTTTCTTCTCCCTTTTCGGCAATGTGCAAAGCGGAAATTCTAGCCGATTTTGTTCCCGGGTTGGCGGTAAAATGGCGCTTTTGCGCCATTCGAGGGTACTATGATCTGGAAGCCTCATGTCACCGTTGCTGCGGTTCTCGAGCGCGACGGGCGATTCCTGCTTGTCGAGGAAGAGACCGTGGACGGTATCCGTTACAACCAGCCGGCTGGCCATCTGGAATGCCACGAGTCGTTGACGCAAGCGGCGATCCGCGAGGCATTGGAAGAAACCGGCTATACCTTCGTGCCGCAATATCTGGTTGGTATTTATAACTGGCGTAACGAGGCCAAGGATATAACCTATCTGCGCTTTGCTTTCGGTGGCACAGTGACCGCTCACGATTCCGAACGCCGGCTCGACGATGGAATCATTGCCGCGCACTGGCTGACTCTGGACGAAGCGCGCGCACTGCAGTCGCGGCATCGTAGCCCGCTGATTCTGCAGTGCATCGACGATCTGTGTGCCGGCAAGCGCTATCCGCTGGAGCTGGTGACGCATTATGAGTGAGGTTCGCCGTGGCTGAACACAAGGGCAAGACGGTTATCGTCGGACTTTCCGGTGGCGTTGATTCGTCGGTCGCGGCACTGCTGCTGAAAGCGCAGGGCTGGAACGTGGTCGGCCTGTTCATGAAGAACTGGGAGGATGACGATACCGAGGAGTATTGTTCGTCGCGCCAGGATCTGATCGACGTGATGAGCGTCGCCGACAAGATCGGCATTGATGTCGAAGTGGTCAATTTCGCCAAGGAATACCGGGAACGCGTGTTTTCAACCTTCCTTGCCGAATATCAGGCCGGGCGGACGCCGAATCCCGATGTGCTGTGCAATTCGGAAATCAAGTTCCGCGCCTTCCTCGATCATGCCCTGGCCATGGGGGCGGACAAGATTGCCACCGGGCATTACGCTGGCGTGCGCGAATTCGAGGACCGCTTCCTGTTACTCAAGGCCGAGGATGGCACCAAGGACCAGAGTTATTTCCTGCATCGCCTGAATCAGCAGCAGTTGTCGAAAACCCTTTTTCCGCTCGCCGACGTGTACAAGCGGGATGTGCGGAGAATGGCTCTGGAAGCCGATCTGCACGTGGCGGTCAAGAAGGATTCAACAGGTATCTGCTTTATCGGCGAACGCCCGTTCAAGGAATTCCTGATGCGCTATCTGCCGCCGAAGAAGGGCGAGATTCGCTGCTTTGACGATGATCGTGTGCTGGGCGAACACGATGGGCTGACCTTTCACACCATCGGGCAGCGCAAAGGGCTGCATATTGGCGGCACAAGAACCTACGGCAAGGATGGCGAACACGATGCCTGGTTTGTTTCCGGCAAGGACATGGCGCGCAATATCCTCTACGTGGTCCAGGGGCACGATCACCCGGCTTTGCTGGTTGATGAGCTGAATGCCGATCAGTTGTCATGGGTTTCCGGCGAGGGGGCGGAAAATCGACCGCATACGCATTGGGTCTATGGCGCCAAGACGCGCTATCGGCAAGCTGATGCGCCATGCGAGATCGAGCATGTCGATGAGCAGTCCTGCCGGATCCGTTTTGCCGAGCCGCAATGGGCGGTGACGCCGGGTCAGTCGGTGGTGGTCTATGAAAGCCGTGTGTGTCTCGGTGGCGGGGTGATTGCCTGATGATTACCGGATTGTCTGGACATCGTTATTTCTCTGCGCGGATTTTCTCGTGGTGACCGAGGTGAGTCGCATGTCTTCGGGCCTGCCGTTGCGCGCCGTGTTCTGGAGCGTGGCCTTGGCGGCCTTGGGCTATCTTGGCTTGTCCTTATGGGCAGGCTGGCGCGACGTGGTGGCCGCCGTGGTGCAGGTCGGGCCGGTACTCCTGATCGGTCTGCTGGGGCTTTCGCTGAGCAACTATCTGTTGCGTTTTCTGCGCTGGGCGCATTATCTCCAGCTGCTGGATGCGCCGGTGCCCTGGCGCATCAACCTCAAGGTCTATTTTTCCGGCTTTGCCCTGACGACCAGCCCGGGGAAATTTGGCGAGATGTTGCGTTCACTGTTGTTGCAGCCGCACGGCGTACCTTCGACGGCCAGTCTGGCGGCCTTTTTTGCCGAGCGGGTCAGTGATCTGCTGGCCATTCTGGTGCTGACGGCCATTGGCTTATGGTCTTACCCTCCGGCTCGACCGATTGTCGGCCTGGCGCTGGCGGCCGTGCTCATCACGTTATGGCTGGCGCAGTGCACGGCATTGATTGCTGCCGTTGATCGTTGGGCGGGTTCCCGAACGCAGAAATGGGCCGGATTGCTGGTCAAACTGTGCGAGATTGTCCTGCATTTCCGTCGTTGCTTCAGTCTGTCGGCGATCTCCTCCGGGCTGCTGATCGGTTTGGTGGCGTGGTTTGCCGAGGGCTTCGGTTTCTGGTGTTTGCTGGGCGCGCTCGGGCATCCCCTGCCGCTGACCACGGCCGTGTTCATCTACGCGTTTGCCATGCTGGTCGGCGCGCTCTCCTTCCTGCCTGGCGGACTCGGCAGCAGTGAAGCGGTGATGATCGGCTTGCTCTCCCTGCACGGGTTTCCGGAAGCGGCTGCCGTGACGGCAACCCTGATCTGCCGTCTGGCGACCCTGTGGTTCGCCGTCGGGCTCGGGGCTTTCTTTCTTGCCCGGCAACGCTGACATGACATTGCGCGCCTGGGGTCAATTGCCTGCTACACCTGCGGCGCAGGAGTTGTGGTGGAGCGACCGCCGTGCTGCCTTGCCCTCGCCGGAGCATTGCCTGCTGGCGCATGGTAATGGCCGCAGTTACGGCGATGTGTGCCTGAACAGCGGTGGTACCCTGTTGCATACGCGGGGGATGGATCGTTTTATTGCCTTTGATGAGCAGAGGGGTGTGTTGACCTGTGAGGCTGGGGTTCTGCTTGCCGAGATTCTTGAATTGTTTGTTCCGCGTGGCTGGTTTCTGCCGGTGACGCCGGGAACGCGCTTCGTGACCGTCGGCGGATCTGTGGCCAACGATGTGCATAGCAAGAATCATCATGGTGCCGGGACGTTCGGCTGCCATGTGCGCCGGTTCGAACTGTTGCGTTCGGACGGTTCGCGCCGGATCTGTTCCCTGACCGAGAATGCGGACTGGTTTGCCGCGACGATTGGCGGGCTGGGGCTGACCGGCCTGATCACCTGGGTCGAGATGACGTTACGGCGCATCCCGAGCAGTACCATCGCTGTGCGTAACGCCCGTTTCTGCGGGCTGGACGAATTCTTTGCGCTCAATGCCGAGGCTGAAGCCCGGCACGAATATACCGTGGCCTGGATCGACTGTCTGGCGGCGACACCGCGCGGCATTTTCATGGCCGGGGATCACGCCGCCGAGGGCGGGCTCAAGGTTGCCGCACAAAGTCGTTTGAGTTTCCCGCTGACGCCGCCGGTTTCCTTGATCAACAGCCTCTCGTTGCGCGCTTTCAATCAGGCCTACTACCACCGTCCGTTGCCGACGCAGGCAAGCGTACATTACGCGCCGTTCTTCTATCCGCTGGATGGCGTGCTGCACTGGAACCGGGCCTACGGGCGGAAAGGCTTTTTCCAGTATCAGTTTGTTCTGCCGATGGTTGCCCGCGGGGCGCTCGACGAGGTTTTGCGCTGTATTTCGGCGAGCGGGCAGGGGTCTTTCCTGGCTGTGCTGAAAACCTTTGGCGACAAGCCGAGTCCGGGAATGTTGTCGTTCCCGATGCCCGGCGTGACCCTGGCGCTCGATTTCCCCAATGGCGGGGCGCCGACGCTGGCGTTGTTCGAACGCCTCGATGCGATGGTCAGTGCCGCGGGGGGCCGTCTTTATGCGGCGAAGGATGCACGTATGGCGGGCGATTTTTTCCAGCGCAGTTATCCGCGTCTCAACGATTTCATGCCGTTCATGGACCCGAAATTCTCTTCGGATTTTGCCCGGCGTGCTTTGTCCTGAAATTCAAAAACGATGAGTCAAGAGTTAAAAAGGGATGTCATGCAGAAGATTCTGATTATTGGGGCGACCTCGGCCATTGCCGAGGCAACGGCACGCTTGTGGGCGGCGCGTGGCGATGCGCTGTTTCTGGTGGGGCGCGATGAGGCGCGGCTGGAGGCGATTGCCGCCGATTTGCGGGTGCGCGGAGCGGCGTCAGTCAATTGCCAGTCGATGGATGCCCGCGATGTGCTGGCGCATGCGGGCATGCTGGATTCGGCCTGGGCCGCGCTGGGCGGGCTCGATGTGGCGCTGATCGCGCATGGTTCCCTGCCTGACCAGAAGGCGTGCGAAGCGTCGGTGGCGCAGACGCTCAAGGAAATTGATACCAATGCCTTGTCGGTGGTAGCTCTGGCGACGCTGCTCGGGCAACGCTTTGAGGCGCAGGGATCAGGGCATCTGGCGGTGATCAGTTCGGTCGCCGGCGATCGCGGGCGGCAGAGCAATTATGTCTATGGTGCGGCCAAAGGGATGGTCAGTCTTTTCCTGCAGGGCTTGCGCAATCGCCTGTCGAAGCGGGGTGTTCAGGTGCTGACGATCAAGCCCGGATTCGTTGATACGCCGATGACTGCTGCATTTGCCAAAGGGGCGTTATGGGCCAAACCGGAAGCCATTGCGCTGGGTATCGTCAAGGGCATCGACCAAGGGCGTGACGAAATCTATCTGCCGGGGTTCTGGTGGCTGATCATGACCCTCATCCGGCATGTCCCGGAACGCCTGTTCAAGCGCTTGTCGCTTTGATTCTTTTCTTCCGCCTGTGCCTGAAAAAAGAGCCGCAATGCGGCTCTTTTTTATTGCGTGGAATGCACTGTTCAGTCGTGCGCAATGCTGTCGGCGAAGGAGGGGCGCTGCATCAGCTGTTCGTACAGGCGAGCCAGATTGGGGTGCTTCTCCTGCCAGTCGATTTCGGCAAAGCGGAAGGCCAGATAACCGAGTGCGCAACCGACCGTGACATCGGCGAGCGAAAAATGTGTGCCCATGCACCAGTAGTTCTCGCCCAGTTGCTCGGCCATATATTCGAGTCCGTGGATGATTTTTTCTTCCTGACGCAGGATCCAGTCGGCGCTTTGCTGTGCGGCCGGACGCTTTTTTTCGAGAAAGATCAGGGCGGCCGCATCACAGATGCCATCGGCTACTGCGCCCCAGCACTTGACTTCGGTGCGTTCGCGGTTGGATTCGGGCATCAGCTTGTTGTTCGGCGCCACGCTGTCGATGTATTCGACGATGACGCGGGAGTCAAAGAGGGTGGTCGAGTCGTCAAGAATAAGAACCGGGATCTTTCCCAGCGGGTTGAGTTTGTTCACCTGCGTGCCTGGAACCCAAGGCGAGTCCAGTTCGAAGTCGTATTCGATTTTCTTTTCGGCCAGAACAACGCGCACTTTACGCACGAAGGGGCTGGTCAGTGATCCAATGAGTTTCATCTGCTTCCTGTTAATGATAAATCCGCATGAATTATAGCATTCCCTGCGGGAAGCGTTGGTAAGCCCGTCTGGCGTGCCATTCGCCGGATTGCGTCAATATCTGTTTGACATCTTATGCGGGTGGGGGCGGCAAAGGCAAGCGCTCATTTGTGCCGCTCGGGTAAAATAGCGGGACTTATGCAAAGGAAAAACACCATGTCGCTTGATAATCTGACCGCACTTTCTCCTCTGGACGGGCGTTACGCCGCCAAAGTGGATGCCCTGCGTCCGCATTTTTCCGAATTTGCCCTGATTCGTCGCCGCTTGCAGGTCGAGATTGAATGGCTCAAGGCATTGGCGGCCGAGCCGCATTTTTCTGAAATTCCGGCCTTCTCTCCGGCGACCGTCGCGGCGCTGGATGCCGTGGTGACGGATTTTTCGCCGGCACAGGCGGCCGAGGTGAAAGCCATCGAGGCGGTGACCAACCATGATGTGAAGGCGCTGGAATACTGGATCAAGAAAAAACTGGCCGATAACCCGGAGGTGATGCGGGTGTCGGAATTCATCCACTTTGCCTGCACGTCCGAGGATATCAACAACTTGTCACATGCCTTGATGCTCAAAGGGGCGTGCGGCGAGAGCCTGCTTCCTTTGCTCGATCAGGTCGTTGCCCGCCTGCGCGACTTGGCGCACGAACACGCCGAACTGCCGATGATGTCGCGTACGCACGGTCAGCCGGCGACGCCGACGACGCTGGGCAAGGAAATGGCCAACGTGGTGTATCGCCTGGCGCGGGCACGTTCGGCCATTGCCAGTGTCAGTCTGCTGGGCAAGATCAACGGTGCTGTCGGTAACTACAACGCGCATTTGGCGGCGTACCCGGACTTCGACTGGGAGGCTTTTGCCAAGGTGTTTGTCGAGCGTCTCGGTCTGGAGTTCAATCCGTATACGATCCAGATCGAGCCGCATGATGCCATGGCCGAGCTGTTCGACGCTTTTGCCCGTGTCAATACCATCCTGATCGACCTTGATCGCGACGTGTGGGGGTATATTTCCCTCGGCTTCTTCAAGCAGAAGCTCAAGGCAGGCGAAATTG
>CAYTWY010000057.1:0-4271 GCA_964440925.1 uncultured Propionivibrio sp.
GTGATCGTGATGACCTCCAACCTGGGCTCACAGATGATCCAGCAGATGTCCGGTGACGATTACCAACTGATCAAGCTGGCGGTCATGGGCGAGGTAAAAACCTATTTCCGGCCGGAATTCATCAACCGCATCGATGAGGTGGTGGTCTTCCATGCCCTGGATGAGAAACTCATCAAATCGATTGCCCGGATTCAGCTGGGCTATCTGGAAAAACGTCTGGAAGCGCTGGAAATGCGCCTTGAGGTTGCCGATTCGGCGCTTGCCGAAGTAGTGACGGCCGGTTTTGATCCGGTGTTTGGTGCCCGGCCGCTGAAGCGGGCGATTCAGGCGCAGATCGAAAACCCGCTGGCCAAGGCCATCCTGGAAGGGCGCTTTAGCGCTAGAGAGACGATCCGGGTGGCGTGCACCGGGGGGGGCATGCGCTTTGATAAGGGCTGAAGCAGGGGGGGGAAGCCGCCCGCTGCTGCGGCCTAGGGCTGCGGCGTCCGCCTCCTGCGTCCGAGCTTCATCTCCTTGGCCGATTCCTTGCGCGTGACGAGGTTGGGAATGCCAACCCCGACGGCCAGAGCAAGCAGGATGAACAGCGTCTTGACGCCGTTATTCACCGTTTCCGAGAGCACTTGCGTGTAAGCGTCGCCGATGTTGTCGGTCAGTTTCATGAAACCGAGCATCATGCGGTAGGCAAAAACACCCGGTACCATCGGAATCACGGCGGCAATCGAGAAGATCAGTGGCGGTGCATGTTGTCCGTGCGCCGCCGGGATGCTCAGGATGCCGACCGTCGTCGCGCCGAGGAAGGAAGCCATTACTGGGCTAAGGCCGAGACCGAGCATGATCAGCTTGACGCTGCCACCGAGCGCGCCGAGCAGCCAGATGGTGCAGACGGTGCGCGGCGGGACGTTAAACAGAATGGCGAAGCCCGAGGCGGCGGTGCCGAACCACAGGCAGCTTTCGAGAATGTTCGACCAGTTCATGACTGAAAACCGTAGATGAAGATGGCGCTGGCCAGGCCGAGGGCAATGCACAGGGCGATGATCAACCCGTGTGCAAAACGCGAAATGCCGGTCAGGAAATTGCCATCGATCAGATCGGAAAAAGCGTTGATCAGTGGCACACCGGGAATCAGGAAAAGCACCGAAGTGGCAAAGGCGTGTTCGAGCCGGTTGAGCAGGCCAAATGGCATGAAGGCTCCGGCCACCAGCGCTGCCGTCAGCGCCGAGAAATACACGCACAGATAGGGGTTGAACTGGCGGTGATGCGCTTCCTGGCGCACCAGCAGTCCGAAGACCGTGGCCAGGAAGCTGATGCCCATTTCCATCGCTGTGCCGCCAAAGAGGCGGCAGAAGGAGGCGCCGGCGAGTCCGACCATGAGCAGCACGAACGGGCGCGGATAATGCGGCAGCGCGATCAGGCGCTTGACCTCCTTGCGGATTTTCTCGATGCTCCAGTTTTCCTGCACGACGCTCCAGCTCATGCGGCTGATCCCCGAAACGACGCGGAAATTGACTCCGTGTGCCGGCGTGCGCTTGGTACTGTTGAAAACGTCCTCGTTGCGCTTGTCGTTCAAAGTCAGGGTAAGCGCCCGATGGGTGATGAAGACTTCCGCCGAATAGCCGAAAACGCTGGCGATGCGGTTCATGGTGAGGCGGATGCGCGTCGTGTTGGCGCCCGAACTCATCAGCAGGCAGCCGATTTCGAGGAGCAACCCGCCCAGATTCTTGATTTCCCGGTTGTGATACACAAGCATGGTGTGGTGCTTTCCCGCAGTCTCCGCCCGGCGCGGCAGCACCATGCCTGCCGGCATGATTCGCCCACGATGCGACAGAAGTCGGACAAAAGGCATAGTTTACCTGCAAGTTCCAGTATTCAGGCAATTGGCGCAGAGGTTTTGTCGCTCCCGGTGCCTGGTGCGCATTGACCGCGAACCGGTGGGTACGCGATACTCGCACTCTCGCGTCTGTCCTCCTTGGTCATCCGGTCGTGCAGACGGGTTGTGGAACGTGACTTCTATGACGGCTATGGCCGAATATACGCTGCCGCCGGGAGTTATGGCCTGTGCGCGGTGCGATTTGCTTGTCAGCGTGCGTGCCGAAGACCTTGCCGCGCGCTGCCTGCTGCGCTGTCCACGCTGTTGCGGCGAGTTGCTCCGGCCGCGTCCGGCGCGCTTCGAGCATACCTTGGCGCTGGTGTGCGCCGCCCTCATTTTGTTGCTGCTGGCCAATGTTTTTCCGGTCATCGGCCTCAATATCCAGGGGCACCATGTCGAATCGACCCTGATCGGAGCGGCACGCCGCCTCTGGCTGGCCGGGATGCCGCTCCTTGCCGGGTTTGTCGGGATCACCACGATTCTGGTGCCGGCGCTTGAATTGCTGGCCATTTCCTGGGTTGTCCAGGCGCTCTGGCGCGGGCGTCGTCCGCGCTGTTTCGCTACCATCGTGCGTGCGCTGCATGCATTGCAGCCCTGGGGAATGGTTGAAGTCTTCATGCTCGGCATTCTGGTGGCCTTGGTAAAACTCGCGCATCTTGCCGAAATCCTTCCCGGCCCGGGGATCTGGGCGTACGGAGTGTTGATGCTGCTGTTTACCGCCATTTCCGCTTCCTGTGACCGTGCGCTTTTGTGGCGCGCCTGGGAAGAGGCCGCGCCATGATCGGGCAGAGTGCGGCAGCCAGGGGGATGGCGCTCTGTCCGTGTTGCGGCGTGCTGTCGCCATTGACCGAGTCCGGACAGCGCTGTGCGCGTTGCGCAACGCCATTGCATTTGCGCAAACCGGGTAGTCTGTCACGCACCTGTGCCTACCTGCTGGCCGCCTGCATCCTTTATGTTCCGGCCAACCTGTTGCCGATCATGCGCACGCAGTCGCTGTTCGGCGCGCAGCAGGATACGATCATGAGCGGCGTCATCTACCTGTGGCTTTCCGGATCATGGCCGCTGGCGCTGGTCGTTTTTGTCGCCAGCATCATGGTCCCCCTGCTCAAGTTGCTGGCGCTCTTTCTCCTTTGTCTGAGTGCGCACCTGAAGACGGTCTGGTGCCCCAGGCAGCGGACGCAACTCTATGCGCTGGTCGAACTGGTCGGGCGCTGGTCGATGCTCGATGTCTTTGTCGTCACCGTTCTCGTCGCGCTGGTGCAGGCGCAATCGCTGGCGACGATTCTGCCCGGCCCCGGCGTGATCGCCTTTGCCGCCGTGGTCGTGAGCAGTATGTTGGCGGTGGAATCCTTTGACCCCAGGCTAATCTGGGATCCGGTGAATTGTAGTGTCATGGAGGACGATCCGAGTGAGTTCTGTTAGGCAAAAAACGCAATCTCCTGCCGTTGCCGCGGCACTGGTCGAGAAGAAATCGGCATGGCGTTTCAATCTGGTCTGGCTTGTTCCGTTCGTTGCCGCAGTTTTCGGTCTGGGACTGGCGGCCAAGGCGGTCATGGAACGCGGGCCGCAGATTACCCTGCAATTTGCTTCTGCCGAGGGGCTTGAAGCGGGCAAGACGAAAATCAAGTACAAGGATGTGGATATTGGCACGGTGCAGAGCATTGCCTTGTCGGGCGACCAGAAATCGGTATCGGTGCAGGCCGATCTGGTGCGCGAGGCGGCTCCGTTTCTGGTCGCCGATACACGTTTCTGGGTGGTTCGCCCGCGGGTGGGCATCGGCGGTGTGTCAGGGCTCGGAACCATCCTTTCCGGTGCCTAGATTGGTATCGATCCGGGCAAGTCGACCCGGCCGATGACACATTTTCGCGGCCTGGAACAACCGCCACTGATTACCGCCGATCATCCGGGGCGGGAGTTCGTTTTGAAGGCAGACGACGTCGGTTCGCTCGATATCGGTTCGCCGGTGTATTACCGTCATCTTCAGGTCGGTCGCGTGATTGCCCGGGCGCTCGATGTCGACGGGCGGGGCGTTTCGCTTGGTATTTTCGTCGATGCGCCTTACGACAGGTTCGTCAATCCGGCGACGCGCTTTTTCCAGGCCAGTGGCATCGGCTTGTCGCTCGACGACCGGGGCTTCAAACTTAACGTGCAATCGGCTACGGCGCTGCTTATGGGCGGGGTTTCGTTTATTACGCCACGGCGGAGCGCCGATTTGCGGCAAGCGCCGGCAAAGAGCGTTTTTACCCTGTTTTCCGACGAGAAAACCGCCCTGCGTCAGCCGGACGGTGAAGCGGATTCCTACGTTTTCATTTTTGACGAAACGGTACGCGGTTTGCGTGTCGGCTCCTCGGTCGATTTTCGTGGTGTTCCGATCGGTGAGGTGACGAACATCGGCATCGACATG
>CAYTWY010000057.1:4371-10629 GCA_964440925.1 uncultured Propionivibrio sp.
ATCGACATGCCGTGGTGATGGTCGTCGAGGCTGATATCTACCTTTCGCGCCTGAGCAATCGCGTCGTCTCGGCAAATGGAAACGGTGTCACAGGGCGGATGCGGCATGAGAACATCGACCGGCTGGTTGCTGCGGGAATGCGCGCGCAGATGCGCAGCGGCAATCTGGTAACCGGAGAAAATTTTATCGCCTTCGATTTCTTCCCCAAGGTCAAGCCGGCCAAAGTGGATTGGGCAAAGGCGGTTCCCGTTTTTCCCACGGTTCCGGGCAAACTGACGAGGCTTGAGGAAGAACTGAGCGAAACGCTCGATGGTGTTCAATCGGCCATGAAGAACATGAATGCGCTCCTGCTCCGTCTGGACAAGGAAGTGACGCCGGAAATCACGCAAACGCTGGCTGATGCGCGCCGCACGCTGGCCAGTGCGGACAAGCTGCTCTCCAGCGACGCGCCGACGCAACAGGAATTGCGCACCACGTTGCGCGAGGTGGCAAAAGCGGCGACGGCGTTAAAACAGTTGGCAGATTTGCTTGAGCGTCAGCCGGAGTCCCTGCTGCGCGGAAAACGAGGAGACGAGGAATGAGACGCTGGTTGCGCCATGTCGGGAGTCTGGCCGGTCTGCTCGTTTTGTTGTCCTGCGGCAGCAGTCCACGGCCGACCTTCTATACCTTGTTCGATGGCGGGCAGTTCGTGTCGGCGAGGGGGCAGAGCGTGCGCATCGCGGTGATGCCGACGGCGCTGCCGGAGCTGGTCGATCGTCCGCAACTGGTTGTGCGGCGCGCCGATCAACGTGTCCAGGTGCTTGAACAGCGGCGCTGGGCGGAACCTTTGCGGCAGGAGATTTCGCGGCTGCTGGCGGGCGATCTTGCGCATCGTCTGGGCTCGGCGCTGGTTGTCGCCCTGCCTGACGATGTGCAGGCTCTCGATCCGGATTTCCGGCTGTTTCTCGATGTTCAGCGCCTGGACGCGACGCGCGAACAGCTTGCCCTCGACGTGGTGTGGCGCATCGTTCCGCGCCAGGGCTTGCCACGTTACGGGCGCAGCAGCCTCGTCGAGGCGGTGACGGACAAGGCCACGGAACCTTATGCGGCGCTGGTCGGGGCGTATCGGCGAGCTTTTGCGCGGGTGGCCGACGATCTTGCCGGCGCCTTTCGCCAACCCGTTCCGCAGTGAATGCCGGGAACGGGTTGTTTTTCGCCAAGGGCGCTTAGAGCGGCTGCACCTGCAGGCTGAATACCTTGCCGTTGACCGTGACGTTGTAGTTGCGAGCGCCCTGGGGAAGTGGCGCAGGGGCGGGAACGGGCGTCACGGGACGCGCGGCGACCGGTGCTGGTGCTGCCGGCGTGGCTGCGTCCGCTTTGCCGGTGTCCTTTTTGGGTACCGAGATCTTAATGTTGCCTTTGAGGAAATCGAGCCCCTTGTTGCCGCCCTTGGTTGCAAAGGCGCCGACGATGAAGATGTTTTCGTCGCTTACCGGCAGGGAATTTTCTTCAAGCAATTTTTTCGCTTTCGGAACGCCCGGTTCGAGATCCTTGATCGGGTCGCCAGTGAACACCGGTTTCTTCATCTGTTCGGATGCAATTCTGACAATTTCCGGGTCCGGAGCCACCGGGGTTTTCCCGTAATAGCCGAGCACCATGTTGCCGTAGCCTTCGGTCATCTTCTTCCACGGGCCAAGTAGCACGTTGGCGTAGGCTTGCTGGAAATAGAATTGCGATACCGGCGTAACCGACGTTCCGTAGCCACCGCGTGCCACGCATTCGGCCATGGCCTTAATGACTTCCGGATAGCGGTGGAAGGTCTTTGCTTCACGCATCATCAGGGTGTTGGCTGTCAGTGCGCCGCCCGGCATGGGGCTGAAGATCACGTTGGGATCAATACCGAGGGCTTCCGGCGGGAACTCGTAATCCTTCAGGCATTCCTTGGTAATGTTGTTGGCTTCCATGACCTTCTCGACATCGATGTCGAGGTCGTAATCCGTGCCTTTCAGCGCATGCCACAGGGAGAGCAGGTCCGGTTGTGCGGTACCGCCGGAGAGTGGCGCGCGCCCGACGCAGACGCCGTCGCAGCCGGCTTCGATCGCTGCAAGGTATTGGGCGATCCCGGTGCCGCAGGTTTCATGGCTGTGGATGCGCAGTTCGACCTTGTCGCCGAGCAGCTGGCGCGCGGCCTTGAAGGTTTCATGCACTTTGCGCGGGTTGGAGGTTCCCGAGGCGTCCTTGAAGCAAACGCTGGAGAAGGGAACGCCGGAGTCAAGAATCTTGCGCAGGGTGTTGACATAGAATTCGGCGTCGTGCGCGCCGGAGCAGCCACGCGGCAGTTCCATCATGGTGACCACGACTTCGTGTTCCAGACCGGCATTGACGATGCACTGGCCGGAATAGATCAGGTTATTGACGTCATTCAGGGCATCGAAATTGCGGATGCGTGTCATGCCGTGTTTTTTGAACATTCTGGCGTGCAGGTCGATCATGTCCGCCGGCTGCTGTTCCAAGGCGACCACGTTGATGCCGCGCGCCAGGGTTTGCAGGCGGATGTTCGGGCCGACGGTCTTGCGGAAGGTGTCCATCATGTCGAAGGCCGACTCGCCGCAGTACAGGAAAGGCGCCTGGAAGCGGGCGCCGCCGCCGGCCTCGAAATGGGTGATGCCGGCGGCCACTGCCGCTTCGACGGCGGGCATGAAGTCGCGGGTAAACACGCGGGCGCCGAAAATGGATTGGAAACCGTCGCGGAAGCTGGTGTCCTGGAAGCGTATTTTCTTGGTCATGATCTACCTGAGTGAAGACAAAACAGTATGAAACAGCGCCTATGATACGGCACCCCCGCTCCGCCGTGAAAGAGATGCCTTCCGGCTGCGGCGGATTCGGCCATCCGGCGCGCCCGTGTCGCCGTTTTCGCGGCCTTTGCTGATTGGACAACCGCCGGCTTGGCTACGTTCCCGGCGCGTCGGGAACGCTGTTGGCCACTGAACTTGTCCCGTTGCCGCGAGTCTTAATGAAGGGTACCTGAGCGGCTCTCTTGAAAAGGCTGCGCGCGGACGCATCTTCTTCCTCAAGGAGAAAGGAGTTGTGATGGACATCGTCTACAACAGCGACAATTACGCCATCGTTGCCTATCCTTTGCGTCAGGCTTTCGAATTGGTCGATAAGCAGGGGAGTCGCACGCTCTTTGTCCAGGGGTCGGTGGCCATTGACTTGCGCGAGTCTATCGACCGTATTCCGTTCGCGGAGCGCAATTACGAGTCGATTGACGCCCTGCTCGACGACTACTGCGTCGGTGCCGGGCGGCCCATCGTTTTTCAGTGAGCGGACGGCGTCTCTTGCGGCGCCTTGTCGGGCGTTACGTGATCAATGATGCGACGCGCCAGTTGGCCGATCGAGGCCGGTTCGAGATCGGCGCAGACGAATTTACGCGCTGCCTGCAGACGGCTGAAATCGCGCTGCTGTGAGCGACGATACTGCGGATCGTAATGCTGTTCCAGGAGTTCGCCGACAAGTTCGCGCCACTTTCCGTGCAGTGCGTATTCCTGCCAGCGCCCGATGGTCTCCCGGCCGAGAATCCTGAACAGGCTGTCGAGGCGTGAATTCAACCATTGCGGTGCGTGCAGGAAGTAGTCGTAATCGCGCAGCAGAAAATCGATGCGGGCGGCGAATTCGGCTTCGATGATCAGGCAGGGCCCGTTCTGGATGCGCTGGAGCAGGGCGTCGGGTAACTGCAGGGTGCCGATTTTGCGGCTCTCCGCCTCGATGTAGACAGGGCGCGCCGGGTCAAATGATAGCAGGCCGAGACGCAGGCGCGATTCGAACATTCTTTGCGATGGCTGCGCTGTGTCGGGGAGCACGCCGAGAACCGATCCTTTGTGGCAGGCCAGCGCTTCCAGGTCGAGCACCTGTTCGCCGAGTTCGTGCAGAGCCTGCAGAACGCGGCTCTTGCCGCTGCCGGTGGCGCCGCAGACCACCCTGAAATCAAGCGGCGCGGGCAATGACGCCAGTTCGGCGATAACCTGCGCGCGGTAGGCCTTGTAGCCGCCTTCCAGTTGGTGGGCGTTCCAGCCGATGCGCCGGAAAACGTGCGTCATTGCTGCGCTGCGCTCGCCGCCGCGCCAGCAGACGATCAGCGGACGCCAGTTCTTGGGACGGTCGATGAAGGTATCGCGCAGGTATCGGGCGATATTTTCCGAAACGTAGGCGGCGCCGATTTTCTTGGCGGCAAAGGGAGAGGTCTGCTTGTACAGGGTGCCAACCTCGATGCGCTGGGCGTTATCGAGCACCGGGCAGTTGCGCGCGCCGGGAATGTGGTCGTCGGCAAATTCTTCCGGTGTGCGGACGTCAATGATTTCGTCGAAAGAGCCGAGTTCTTCGATGCGGGCGAGGCCGTTTTTCATGTCGCTATTTTAACAGGGCGCCAGGTTCTGCCGGCGGAGAAGGAACGGCCTTTCTCTTGCAAGCGGAGGGGCTGCCGGGTTATAACCCTGTCAGGGCATGACAATGGCAGGGGGGCGGATGGACGAATACCCGGGGCTAGTTCTGGCCGAGGAAGACAATGGCCTCGTGGCGCGCGTTCGTCCGGCGGCGCGTGCGCCGCTTGATGCGGCGATGCTGCGTGGCCTGCTGCAGCGATTTGCCGCGCCGGAATGGGTTTTTTTCGACGCGGCCCTGGACTCGCTCGTCGAGCGCTACCGTTTGCCCGACGCGGAGTTCGACTTGCCGATCGGCCAGCGGCGGGGGGCTGCCTGCACGGTCGAGATTTCTGGTGACGGTTTGCAGGCCTGGATCAACCTCGATCGGCCGGCCGGGGCGCCGGCTCTGAGCGAAGAGGAAGTGTTGCAGGCGCTTGCCGAGGCTGGCGTGAAGTACGGTATCGACCGCGCGGCCTTGAGTCATGCCCTGCAGGTGCCTGAAGGTGGGCGGTTTCTCGTCGCCGCCGGCGTGCCGGCGCAGGACGGAGAGAATGCGCGTTTCGAGTTGCTCATCGATGCCGCGCGTGATCGGGGGCCAAAGGTCAATGAACACGGGCTGATCGATTTTCGCGAGCAAGGCGAGATTCCGACGGTGCTTGCCGATCAGCCGCTGATGCGGCGCATTCCGGCGACGCGCGGCGTTGAGGGACGCAGTGTGCGCGACGAAGCGATCAATGCGCATCCGGGAAAGAACGAGGGGTTTGCCGAAAACCTGGTCGGCGCCTATGTTTCTCCCGAGGATGCGAATATGTTGCTGGCAGCATTCAACGGCCAGCCGGTCAGCGTCTTGCGCGGAGTTTCGGTCGAACATGTGTTGCGCCTGCGCAACGTCAATATGGCGAGCGGAAATATCGTCTTCGACGGAAGCGTGCGGATTGACGGCGAGGTGCTGCCGGGGATGAAGGTGCGCGCGACGGGTGATATTTTCGTCGGTGAAGTGGTCGATGGCGGCGAACTGGAGGCTGGGGGAGACATCCACATCGGCGGTGGCGCGATCGCCAAGGCGAAGGTACGGGCTGGCGGGGCGGTTGGCGTGCGCTTCGTGGAAAATGCGCAGATCTTTGCCGGGAGCACGTTGACCATCGAGGATAGCGCGCTGCAAAGCGAGCTACAGGCCAACAATCAGATCCTCGTCGGCACGAAGTCCGGGCGCGGCCATCTTTGCGGCGGTACGGCGCGCGCCATGCTGCTGATCCGTACCCCCGTTCTGGGGGCGTCGACGGCCGGGGTGACCAGTCTTCTGCTCGGCGTCAATCCGGTTCTTGAAGCCAGCTACCAGGAGTTGCTCAAGCAGATCGAGAAGGCGCGTGTGGAAGAGGAAAATCTCGGCAAGCTGGTCAAATACCTGGCTAAAACCGGCGACAAGAGCGGCATGCTCGAGCGCGCCAACGCCTCCTGGCAAAAAGCGGTCAAGGCGTGGGGCGAGCTTTTGCCGCAACGCGAAGCGCTGGAGGCCGAACTAGCCTCGATCAGCGAGGCGCGGGTCGAAATCGGCATCGGTGTCGAAGGGGCGGTCGACCTCCGGCTGGGGCAAAAGACCCTGCACGTGCGCCAGAATTATGCGGCCGGATTTTTTGCCTTAAGTAGTGGCAATGTGGTGTTCACGGCAGCGGGTGGCGGGTGAAAAACGCTGGTCTGAGGGGGCTTTCCAATAACGATTGGCGCGGGGGGGTATGGAAACTTGTCGCTTGAATACGGCGCATGTGCGTCTGGGATTGCCGCTGCCCGGCAATATCTACGATGGTGCGGGCAATCTGCTGCTGGCCAAGGGGTACGTCCCGGAAAATCAGGAGCAGATCGA
>CAYTWY010000058.1:0-10513 GCA_964440925.1 uncultured Propionivibrio sp.
TCTTGAGGGGGTAGTGACTTCGGTCGTATGAGTTCGAGTCTCATCGTCGGCACCAAGTATTGTTGTTCTGAGCTTGTCCTGAGTAGAGCTGTCCGGCGGGCGGCTCTGATCTGAATAAAAGCGATAGCGCGGCGGATCATGCTGGAAAACTATTTCCCTGTATTAGTCTTTATCTTGGTTGGCGTCGTGTTTGGTGTGGCGCCGGTCATTACCGGTATGGTCGTGGCTCCGCATCGGCCTAGTAGCGAAAAGCTCTCTCCCTATGAGTGCGGGTTCGAGGCTTTCGAGGATGCGCGCATGAAGTTTGATGTGCGCTATTACCTGCTTTCTATCCTGTTTATCCTGTTTGATCTCGAAGTGGCGTTTCTTGTGCCCTGGGCGACAATCTTCAAGGAGATTGTGCAAACCGAGTCGGTCAAATGGTTCGGTTTCATCGAGATGGCGGTTTTTGTCCTTATCTTGGTCGTGGGTTACATCTATGCCCGGGTCAAAGGCGCCCTGGATTGGGAGTAGGTAATGGGTATTGATGGAATTCTCCAAGAAGGCTTTATCACCACGACAGCCGACAAGCTGATCAATTACATGCGCACCGGTTCGATGTGGCCGATGACCTTTGGCCTGGCGTGTTGCGCCATCGAGATGATCCATACCGGTTGTTCGCGTTACGATCTGGATCGTTTTGGCATCATTTTCCGCCCCAGTCCGCGTCAGTCCGACGTTATGATTGTCGCAGGAACGTTAACGAACAAGATGGCGCCTGCCTTGCGTAAGGTGTATGACCAGATGGCCGAGCCACGCTGGGTGATTTCCATGGGATCATGCGCCAATGGTGGCGGTTATTATCACTATGCCTACTCGGTTGTGCGCGGGTGCGATCGCATCGTCCCTGTCGATATTTATGTGCCTGGCTGTCCGCCAACCGCTGAGGCGCTGGTCTATGGTCTGATTCAGTTGCAGAACAAGATTCGCCGTACCAGCACCATCGCCCGTTAAACCTGTCGAGATTTTTTCATGTCCGCCAAGCTTGAAGCGCTTAGCCAGAATTTGCAGAAGCATCTGGGCGACCGGATCGCTAGCTTGCAGTCAGCCCTGGGTGAGTTAACCATCGATGTCGATGTGATTCATTATCCCGCTGTAATGGAGGTTCTGCGCGATGAACCCTCGTTGCACTTTGAAGAACTGATCGACCTTTGCGGGGTTGATTATTCCACCTATGGCGATGCGCTCTGGTCCGGGAAGCGCTTTGCCGCGGTTGTTCATCTCCTTTCGCTAACGCATAACTGGCGGCTGCGCGTGCGTTGCTTTGCTGTAGATGATGATTTCCCTGTGATTCCTTCGCTTGTCTCGCTGTGGAATTCGGTCAATTGGTTTGAGCGCGAGGCATTCGATCTGTACGGAATCGTTTTCTCCGGACACCCCGATTTGCGAAGAATTCTTACCGATTACGGTTTTGTCGGGCATCCGTTCCGTAAGGACTTCCCGGTGCAAGGTTATGTCGAAATGCGCTACGACCCAGAGCAGCGGCGGGTGGTTTATCAACCGGTGAGTATCGAATCGCGGGAGATTACACCGCGCATTGTGCGCGACGATCGTTACGGGGGCGTGGATAATGCCTGATATTCAGAATTACACGCTTAACTTCGGGCCACAGCACCCGGCCGCGCATGGTGTTTTGCGCATGGTTCTTGAACTCGACGGGGAGGTTGTGCAGCGCGCCGATCCGCATATCGGAATGCTGCATCGCGCCACGGAGAAATTGGCCGAAACGAAGACCTGGGTACAGGCGCTGCCGTATATGGATCGTCTCGACTACATGTCGATGATGTGCAGCGAGCATGCGTATTGCCTGGCAATCGAGAAAATGCTCGGCATCGATGTGCCGATCCGGGCGCAGTACATCCGGGTGATGTTCGACGAAGTGACGCGCATTCTAAATCACCTGATGTTTATCGGCTCGCACGGCCTGGACGTCGGTGCGATGAGCATGATGCTCTACGGCGTTCGTGAGCGCGAGGATCTGATCGACTGTTACGAGGCGGTTTCCGGTACGCGCTGGCATGCGGCCTATTATCGTCCGGGCGGTGTCTATCGTGATTTGCCCGACAGCATGCCGCAATACAAGCCGTCGAAGTGGAAGAGTGCGGCCAGACTAAAGCAGATTAATGAAGCGCGCAGTGGCTCGTTGCTCGATTTTCTTGACGATTTTGTTTCCCGCTTTCCCAGTTTGGTCGATGACTACGAAACCCTGCTGACCGACAATCGCATCTGGAAGCAGCGCCTCGTCAATGTCGGTGTGGTCTCGCCCGAGCGAGCCTTGCAATTGGGCTTTACCGGGCCGATGTTGCGCGGTTCGGGAGTTGCCTGGGATTTGCGCAAGAAGCAGCCGTATGCCGTATATGACCGGATGGACTTCGATGTGCCGGTGGGTGTCACTGGCGACTCTTATGATCGCTATCTGGTGCGGGTCGAGGAAATGCGGCAATCGACGTGCATCATCAAGCAGTGCATCGACTGGTTGCGCGTCAATCCTGGGCCGGTCATTACCGAAAACCATAAGGTGGCGCCGCCGCGGCGAGCCGACATGAAGTCGGGCATGGAAGAGCTGATCCATCACTTCAAGCTGTGCAGCGAGGGCTTGCATGTGCCTGCCGGTGAGGTCTATTCCGGGATTGAACATCCAAAAGGCGAGTTCGGCGTGTATCTCATTTCGGATGGGGCGAATAAGCCGTATCGTCTAAAGATTCGTTCTCCCGGTTACGTTCACCTGTCGGCGATGGATGAACTGACGCGTGGCCACATGATTGCCGACGTGGTGACCATGGTCGGCACGATTGATATTGTTTTTGGCGAGATTGACCGCTGATGCTGACTACAGAATCCTTGAAGAGAATCGATCGGGAGGTTGCCAAATATCCGTCTGATCAGAAACAATCGGCGGTGATGGCAGCATTGGCTATCGCTCAGGAAGAGCAGGGGTGGCTGTCCAGCGAGGCGATCGAGTTCGTCGCCAACTACCTCGGCATGGCTCCCATGGCTGCTTACGAAGTGGCGAGCTTTTACAACATGTATGACCTGAAGCCGGTCGGCAAGTACAAATTGACTGTGTGCACCAGTTTGCCGTGCATGCTCTCCGGCGGTGTCGATGCTGGCGAATATCTCAAGAAAAAATTGGGTATCGGGTTTGACGAAACGACGCCCGACGGCAAGATCACGCTCAAGGAAGGCGAGTGCATGGGCGCTTGCGGCGATGCTCCGGTAATGCTGGTGAACAACCGTCGCATGTGTAGCTGCATGCAGCCCGAGCAGATCGACAAACTGTTGGCGGAGCTCGAATAATGGCCATCCTCGGTGCAATCAACCCGCTATTGACGACTGGTCTTGATACGGCGCATGACGCGAACTGGCATCTGGAGGCCTATGTCAAGCGCGGTGGCTATGCAGCGCTGAAGCGCATTTTGTCCGAGAAAGTTTCTCCGGAGCAGGTGACCGACGAGATCAAGAAGTCCGTTCTGCGCGGGCGCGGGGGTGCAGGCTTTCCTACCGGCCTGAAGTGGAGCTTCATGCCCAAGGATTACAAGGGCGACAAATATGTCGTGTGTAACTCCGACGAAGGGGAACCGGGAACTTTCAAGGATCGCGACATCCTGCAGCACAATCCGCATTCGGTTATCGAAGGCATGATCATCGCCGCGTATGCCATGGGTGCGGTGTGCGGTTACAACTATATTCACGGCGAAATCTGGGAGATTTACCAGCGTTTCGAGGCGGCGCTTGCCGAAGCACGCTCCGCCGGCTTCCTGGGCAAGAATATCCTGTCCTCCGGTTTCGATTTCGAGCTGTTCGCTCATCATGGCTATGGCGCCTATATCTGCGGCGAAGAGACGGCTTTGCTCGAGTCAATCGAGGGCAAGAAGGGGCAACCGCGTTACAAGCCGCCTTTTCCGGCCAGCGTCGGCCTTTACGGCAAACCGACGACGATCAACAACACCGAGACTTTTGCGGCGGTTCCGTTCATCCTGAACATGGGCGCCGAGGCCTATCTGAATGCCGGCAAGGCGAACAACGGCGGCACCAAATTGTTCTCGATTTCCGGTCACGTCAATAAACCCGGCAACTACGAAATTCCTCTCGGTACGCCGTTTGCGACCTTGCTTGAAATGGCCGGCGGGATGCGCAGTGGCCATCAGCTCAAGGCGTGTATTCCCGGCGGTTCTTCTTCGCCGGTGCTTCCCGGACACCTGATGATGGAATGCACGATGGATTACGATTCCATCAGCAAGGCCGGTTCGATGCTCGGTTCCGGTGCCGTGATCGTCATGGACGAGACCACCTGCATGGTCAGGGCGCTGGAGCGCTTGTCTTTCTTCTATCACGAGGAATCCTGCGGCCAATGTACGCCGTGCCGGGAAGGTACCGGCTGGTTGTATCAGATCATCCACCGGATCGAGAACGGGCTGGGGCGTGCGGAAGATCTCGATCTTCTTTCCGAGATTACCGGGAATATCATGGGACGCACCATTTGCGCCCTTGGCGATGCGGCGTCCATGCCGGTGCAGAGTTTCATCAAGCATTTCCGCGACGAATTTGCGTACCACATCGAACACAAGAAGTGCCTGGTTCCACGCGAAGTGCAGCGTGCGGGAAGCGGATTCTTCAAGGCAACGGTTTAAGGTAGCGACATGCTAGATATCGAAATCGACGGAAAACAGCTTCAGGTGCCGGCGGGAAGCACCATCATGGATGCTGCGCAGCAGGCGGGAACTTATATTCCCCATTTCTGCTATCACAAGAAGCTCTCCATCGCCGCCAGCTGCCGCATGTGTCTGGTACAAATCGAGAAGGCGCCCAAGCCGGTGCCTGCTTGCGCAACGCCGGTGGCGCAGGGAATGAAGGTGTTTACGCATTCGCCGATGGCCGTCAGTGCGCAAAAGGGCGTGATGGAGTTTCTGCTCATTAACCATCCGCTCGATTGCCCGATCTGCGATCAGGGCGGCGAGTGTCAGTTGCAGGATCTTTCCGTCGGCTACGGGGCAAGCGCATCCCGTCATCAAGAAGCCAAACGCGTCGTGTTCCAGAAGAATGTCGGTGCGCTGATCTCGATGCAGGAGATGACACGCTGTATTCATTGCACGCGCTGTGTTCGCTTCGGACAAGAGATTGCCGGGATCATGGAACTCGGCATGGCCAATCGTAACCTGCATGCCGAAATCCAGACTTTCGTTGGGCGGACAGTCGATTCCGAGTTGTCCGGAAACATGATTGATCTCTGCCCGGTAGGGGCGTTGACTTCGAAACCATTCCGTTATTCGGCGCGTAGCTGGGAGCTTTCCCGCCGTCGGTCGGTTGCGCCGCACGACAGCCTGGGGTCGAATCTCGTGGTGCAGACAAAAAACAACCGCGTCATGCGGGTTCTGCCGCGCGAGAACGAAGAAATCAACGAGTGCTGGATTTCCGACAAGGATCGTTTCTCCTACGAAGGCCTGAATTCGGCAGAACGTTTGCAGAAACCGATGGTCCGCGTCGATGGCACGTTGCGCGAGGTCGAATGGAGTGTTGCCCTCGACTACGTGGCGCATGCGCTGAAGGATATTGCCAAGACCCATGGTGGCGATTCGATCGCTTCTCTGGCGTCGCCGCAAGGAACATTGGAAGAACTCTATCTGTTGCAGAAACTGACACGCGGCCTCGGGTCGGGCTGTGTCGATTTCCGTCCGCGCAGACGCGATTTTTCCAGTGACGGAAAAATGGCCGGAATGCCATGGCTGGGAATTAAACTTTCCGAAATTGCGGATCTTGACGCAGCGCTGGTTGTGGGCAGCTTTTTGCGCAAGGATCATCCGCTGTTCGCACAGCGCCTGCGCCAGTCGGCCAAGAAAGCGACGAAAGTCAGCTTGCTTTCGGTGACCGGCGACGATCCGCTGATCAGCTTGCATGCACAGATCACCGTGGCGCCTGCCGATCTTGTGGCCGGGTTGGCCGCCATTCTTAAAGCAGTTGCCGAACTCAAGCAGCTTGCGCTTCCCGCCGGCCTTGACCTGGAGTTCATCGAAGCGGGGGCGCAGAGCAGGGCGGTAGCGGAAAGCCTGTTAAACGGCAAGCGGCGTGCTATTTTCCTCGGCAATGTTGCCGAACAAAGTGCGCAGGCTTCGCAATTGCATGCCTTGGCGCATGAGTTGAGCCAGATGACCGGCGCGACCTTGGGGTTTGTCGGCGAAGCGGCGAACAGCGTTGGCGGTTACGTCGCCAAGGCGCTGCCGACATCGCTCAATGCTTACGAAATGTTTGCGCAGCCGCGCCAGGCGTATGTCCTGCTGGGTCTCGAGCCGGAACTGGATTGCCATAATCCGCAGCAGGCGCTGTCCGCCCTCAAACAGGCTGCCTTGGTCGTCATGATGACGCCGTTCAAGCATGCGCCGGCGGCTGATTATGCCGATGTTTTGCTGCCGGTTGCGCCGTTTACCGAAACCTCGGGAACCTATGTCAATACCGAAGGCCGTGTACAAAGCTTTAGCGGAGTTTGTGCACCGTTGGGAGAAACCCGCCCCGCCTGGAAAGTGCTGCGGGTTCTGGGCAACCTGCTCGATATTCCCGGATTTGATTACGAGTCCAGCGAACAAATTCGTTCCGAAGTAATGGCCGATGATGTTTGTTTTGCTGTTGGCCTGGATAACGCAATCTCAGGCGTTTCCTGGCTTCCAGCGAACAAGCCGGGCGGATTGCAGCGCATTGCTGATGTGCCGATTTATTTTGCCGATCCTCTCGTGCGCCGTGCATCTTCATTGCAGCAGACGCGTGATGCCGTGCTGCCGTCGGCGCGCATGTGCGCGATGACTCTGGCCAAACTGGGTCTGACGGCTGGAATGTCGGTACGCGTCAGTCAGGGTGAAGGCGAAGCGGTGCTGATAGCGGAAGCTGACGAGAGCGTTCCCGCCGAGTGCGTTCGTATTGCCGCAGCGCACACGTCGACCCATGTGCTGGGCGACATGTTTGGAACAATCACTGTGGAGCGTGCATGATGGTGGAGACGCTGCAGCATCTGTTGCCAGCTTTCCTTCTTCCCTATCTTGATCTGGGGTTGAAACTGGGCAGCGATTTCTTCGGATCGGCGTGGCCGGATATCCTCACTGTCGTGTGGACCCTGATCAAGATCATGCTGATCATTGCGCCGTTGCTGTTCTGTGTCGCCTACGTGACTTTTGTCGAGCGCAAGGTGATCGGCTGGATGCAAATGCGGATCGGCCCGAACCGGGTCGGACCCTGGGGGTTGCTGCAACCGATTGCCGACGGTCTCAAGTTGCTGCTGAAAGAGGTTGTTGTGCCTTCCGGAGCTGACAAGGCGGTTTTCCTGCTGGCACCGCTGTTTGCCTTTGCGCCGGCGCTGATTGCCTGGGCGGTGGTTCCCTTCAATGACATGCTGGTGCTGGCCAACGTGAATGCCAGTCTGCTGTACGTGCTGGCGGTGACCTCGATGGGGGTCTACGGCATCATGCTGGCCGGCTGGTCATCGAACTCCAAATACGCTTTCCTTGGCGGCATGCGTTCGGCGGCGCAGCTGATTTCCTACGAAGTGGCGATGGGTCTGGCTCTGGTTGTCGTGCTGATGGTTTCGAACAGTCTGAATCTGGTCGATATCGTCAAGGCACAAGGGCGTGGCCAGTTTGCCGAAATGGGGCTGGGTTTCCTTTCGTGGAACTGGCTGCCGCTCTTGCCGATGTTCGTGGTCTATATGGTTTCGATTGTTGCCGAGACCAACCGTGCACCATTTGATATGGCCGAGGGGGAATCCGAAATTGTCGGTTTCCATGTCGAGTATTCCGGCATGGCGTTCGCGGTGTTTTCGCTTGCCGAATATGCGGCCATGCTCTTGTGTGCGACCATGACTTCGCTCATGTTCCTCGGCGGGTGGCTGTCCCCGGTAGGTTTTCTGCCGGACAGCGTCTTCTGGCTGTTTGCCAAGGTTTTTGCAATTCTTGTCTTCTTCCTGTGGATCCGTGCCACTTTCCCGCGCTATCGCTACGATCAGATCATGCGTCTGGGCTGGAAAGTGTTCATCCCTGTGTGTCTTATCTGGCTGGCAGTGGTTGCGTGCTGGATGATGTCGCCATGGAACATCTGGAAGTGAGAGGCTAGACCGACATGCGTTCGATGAAAGAAATTTTTAACAGCTTGCTGCTGCGCGAGTTATTCAAGGGACTGGCTGTTACCGGGCGTTACATGTTCGCCCGCAAGATCACCGTTCGTTATCCCGAGGAGAAGACGCCACAGAGTTTCCGCTTCCGAGGGCTGCATGCCTTGCGTCGTTACGCCAATGGCGAAGAGCGCTGCATTGCCTGCAAGCTGTGCGAAGCGGTCTGCCCAGCAATGGCGATTACCATCGAATCGGCGCTGCGTGATGATGGATCGCGGCGTACGACACGGTACGACATCGACCTGAACAAGTGTATCTTCTGCGGCTTCTGCGAAGAAGCCTGCCCCGTCGATGCCATTGTCGAGACCCGCGTTTTCGAGTATCACGGCGAGAAGCGCGAAGACCTCCACTACACCAAGCAGATGTTGCTGGCCAACGGTGAGCGTTACGAAGCGCAAATCGCCGAGGACCGCGAGCTTGATTCAAAATACCGCTAACAGGCGCTGATCCGATGGAATTCAAGACCCTCGTTTTTTATTTCCTGTCCACCATTCTGGTTCTTGCCAGCTTGCGCGTGGTGACCTTGCGCAACCCGGTGCATGCGGCGTTGCATCTTGTTCTGGCATTCTTCAGCGCGAGCGGTATCTGGATTTTGCTCCAGGCCGAGTTTCTGGCGATTGCCTTGGTGCTGGTTTATGTCGGAGCCGTGATGGTTCTTTTCCTGTTCGTTGTCATGATGCTCGACATCAACATCGACCGTTTGCGCGAGGGATTCTGGAACTACCTGCCCCTGGGGGCGCTGGTTGCGTCGTTGATCGTCGCCGAGATGGCACTCGTCGTGTGGGCGCGCTTCGGTGGCGTTTCCGAGAGCGTCGTGCCGCAGAGCGAGGCGGGATACAGCAACGTTCAGTCCGTCGGACGCTTGTTGTTTACAGAATATGTGTATCCGTTCGAGTTGGCTTCGGTGATCCTTCTCGTCGGCATCGTTGCGGCCGTGGCGCTGACCTTGCGCGGCAAACGCAAGAGCAAGTCGGTTAATCCGTCGCAACAGGTTTTCGTGCAGGCGAGGGATCGGATTCGTGTGTTGAAGATGCCTGCGGAGAAGCAGGATTGATCCTGCGTACGGCAGTCTCGGCGCTTGATTTGAGTTGATGGATATTTGAGTTCGACGATGACCATACCGTCATCGTTGGAGAAGGAACCAGGGAGGCAACTTGCTTACACTGTCCCATTTTTTGGTATTAGGCGCGATCCTTTTCGGAATCAGCGTTGTCGGTATCTTCCTTAACCGGAAGAACCTGATCATCATCCTGATGTCGATCGAGCTGATGCTGCTTGCGGTGAATATCAATTTCATCGCCTTTTCGCATTACTTGCAGGATCTCGCCGGACAGGTCTTCGTCTTTTTCATCCTGACCGTTGCGGCGGCCGAGTCGGCCATCGGCTTGGCGATTCTCGTCGTGCTGTTCCGCAACCTGAGAACCATCCACGTGGATGATCTGGACAGCCTGAAGGGATAACATGGAAATGCAAAACCTCTATCTTCTGGTTCCCCTGGCTCCGCTGTTCGGCGCGATTGTCGCGGGGCTGTTCTGTCGCATCCTGCCGCGTTGGGTTGCACATAGTGCGGCCATTCTGGGCGTGGCAACGGCGTTTGTTGCCTCGCTGTTCATCTTCCGCGATGTGGCGGCCGGCAACACTTTCAACGGCACCGTGTATCAATGGCTGAGTTCTGGCGATTATCGCTTCGAGGTGGGTTTTCTCATCGACCAGCTGACGGTCACGATGATGCTGGTGGTGACTTTCGTTTCCCTGATGGTGCATATCTATACGATCGGCTATATGCATGACGATCCAGGATATAACCGTTTCTTCAGTTATATTGCCCTGTTTACGTTTTCGATGTTGATGCTGGTGATGAGCAACAATTTCATGCAGCTTTTCTTCGGATGGGAAGCGGTGGGGTTGGTGTCGTATCTGCTGATCGGTTTCTGGTATACGCGACCGACAGCCATTTTCGCCAACATGAAAGCCTTTCTGGTCAATCGGGTGGGCGATTTCGGCTTCATCCTGGGAATCGGTCTGATCCTTGCACATTTCGGTTCGCTTGATTACCGGACGGTCTTCGATCTCGCGCCGTCGCTGGCCGAGGCCAAGATCACGCTTTATGCCGGTGCCGAATGGGGAACCGTCTCCCTGATGAGTGTCGCCTGTATCCTGCTGTTCGTCGGCGCAATGGGCAAGTCGGCGCAGGTTCCGCTTCACGTCTGGCTGCCAGACTCGATGGAAGGCCCGACGCCGATCTCCGCGCTGATCCACGCGGCCACGATGGTTACTGCGGGCATCTTCATGGTGGCGCGCATGTCACCGCTGTTCGAGTTGTCC
>CAYTWY010000059.1:0-10491 GCA_964440925.1 uncultured Propionivibrio sp.
GCCTTGATCTTGTCGAGCAGGAATTCCATCGCTTCGAGATCGTCCATGTTGTAGAGCAGCTTGCGCAGTACCCACATCTTTTGCAGGACGTCGGGCATGAGCAGCAGTTCTTCGCGGCGGGTACCGGAACGATTGACGTTGATTGCCGGGTAGACCCGTTTCTCGGCCATGCGCCGGTCGAGGTGGATTTCCAGGTTGCCGGTGCCTTTGAATTCTTCGTAAATCACGTCGTCCATGCGGCTGCCGGTGTCGATCAGCGCCGTGGCGATGATGGTCAGCGATCCGCCTTCCTCGATGTTGCGCGCGGCACCGAAGAAACGCTTCGGTTTTTGCAGGGCGTTGGCGTCGACGCCGCCGGTCAATACCTTGCCGGAGGCCGGTTGTACGGTGTTGTAGGCGCGTGCCAGACGGGTGATCGAGTCGAGCAGGATGACCACGTCCTTCTTGTGCTCGACGAGGCGTTTGGCTTTCTCGATGACCATCTCGGCCACTTGTACGTGGCGGGTCGCCGGTTCGTCGAAGGTCGAGGCAACGACTTCGCCACGCACCGAACGCGTCATTTCGGTCACTTCTTCCGGACGTTCGTCGATCAGCAGAACGATCAGGGTGACATCCGGGTGGTTGGCGGTAATGGCATGGGCAATGTGCTGCATCATCACCGTTTTACCGCTCTTCGGGCTGGACACCAGCAGGCCACGCTGGCCTTTGCCGATCGGCGCGATGATATCCACGATGCGGCTGGTGGTGTTTTCTTCGCCACGAATGTCGCGTTCGAGCTTGAGATGCTGTTCCGGGTGGAGCGGCGTCAGGTTCTCGAAGAGGATCTTGTTCTTCGAGGCTTCCGGGGCTTCACCGTTGATCTTGTCAACCTTGACCAGGGCGAAGTAGCGTTCACCGTCTTTCGGCGTGCGGATCTCGCCCTCGATGGTATCGCCGGTATGCAGGTTGAAGCGGCGGATCTGGCTCGGGCTGACGTAGATATCGTCGGTGCTGGCCAGATACGAAGTGTCTGGTGAGCGCAGAAAACCGAAACCGTCGGGTAGGGTCTCCAGCGTACCGTCGCCAAAAATGGTTTCACCTTTTTTTGCCTGGTTCTTGAGCAGGGCAAAAATCAGTTCATGCTTGCGAAGTCGGTTGGCGCCTTCGATATCGTTGCTGACGGCCATGTCGAGCAGCTGGCTTACATGGTGGGCTTTGAGTTCGGATAGATGCATGAGCGGCGAAAAGAATAAAGAAGGAGGGGGCAGGATGTGACCGGAGTTGCGCGAAAGGATCGTGTGCGCACGCGTGTTCAGGGAGTTTTGGAATTTTACAGCCAGGCTTGCGGCGGTCTGTGTTGCAGACGCCTGAAGGTTCTGTGCGCGGTCGATTTTCCTGGAATCAGGCGTGCGCTGCTTCAGACTTCAGGCGGAGGTTATCCATTTTACAGGTTGCTGTCAATGAATGCGGCGAGCTGCGATTTCGACAGTGCCCCCAGTGTGGTGGCTTCGATGTTGCCGTTCTTGAACAGCATCAGTGTCGGAATGCTGCGTACGCCATAGTTGGCCGGCGTGATCTGGCTGTCGTCGATGTTCATCTTGGCGACTTTCAGGCGTCCAGCGTATTCGTTGGCGATTTCGTCGAGAACCGGGGCGATCATCTTGCAGGGGCCGCACCATTCCGCCCAGTAATCGACCAGTACGGGCTCCGGGGCTTGCAGAACTTCGGCGTCGAAGGTGTCGTCAGTCACATGATGGATGTGTTCGCTCATTGAAAAGCCTCTCGAATAACAGGGAAGGGGAAAGGAACGGATGCAGGAGAGAGAATACGTCCTGCCTGTTTTCTATCCTAACGAAAAATAATCGGCATGGGAAGGATGAGATGCATTCGCCGCCGGAACTGCCGTCTGTCGCCTCTTTTCCCCCTTGGGGTGGGCAAATGCGCTATAGTTTTTTCCCTTTCTCCGGCAAGGCGTGAAAATGGCCTACGTGGTTACCGAGAACTGCATCAAGTGCAAATACACGGATTGTGTCGATGTCTGTCCGGTCGATTGTTTTCACGAGGGGCCGAATTTTCTGGTCATCGATCCGGACGAGTGCATCGACTGCTCCCTGTGTGTCAATGAATGTCCGGCCGAGGCGATTTTCCACGCCGACGATGTGCCCGAGCGCTGGCACGATTTCATCGCGCTCAATGCCCGTCTGAGCAAGATCTGGCCTATCCTCACCGAGCGTCGTGAAGCGCTGGCCGATGCCGACGGGTGGAACGGGAAAGCCGGCAAGATCGACAAACTGGAGCGCTGATGCGCCAGGCCACAGGCGATCCCCATTGCGTCTCTGATACGCTGCAAGCGCGCGCGCTGCTTGCCGACGAGGGTTTCCTCGACCGGCTGGCCAGAGCCATGCTCGACCTTTGCCCCGACGAAGTGGATGCGGGCGATCTGTCGTCGGTGCGTGTCCTGGTTCCGGCGCTGCCGCTGGCTGGCGAGCTGCGTGCCGCCTTCTTGCATGCGGCTTGCCGCCCCGTATTGCTGCCGCACTTCGGAACCTTGCCGCATTGGGTCGATTCGTTCTCCCTGCCGGAAGTCGAGGCGCCGCTGCCCGATAGCGAACGCCTGCTGCTGCTGCATGAAGCTTTGCGCGCACGCGGCTGGTTCGATGAGGCGGCGCTGTGGGGCATCGCTGCGGAGATGCTCGGTTTGTTCGACGAATTGAGTGCGGCGGCCATCGCCTTGCCCGATAGCGCGGAGGGGCTGGCCATGCAACTGCAGAACGCCTATGCCGTGCGTGTTTCGGCACCGCTGGCCTTCGAGGCGCGTGTGGTGCATGAACTGTGGCGGGTACTGAGTACTTGCGGACAGGCCGATCCGACGCTGTGCTACCGTCTCCGGCTGAGCGCGGTTTTGCGCCGGAGCGCGGCCATGCGCGAAGCCGCGCCGCGCTTGCTGGTGTTGCTCGATGCCGCGCCGGACGAGGCGCTCGATGCCGGCGAACGGGATTTTCTGCAACGCTATGCCCGCATACGTCCGGTATCGGTGTTCTATCCTGCGCCGCGCGCAGCGTGTGCTTCTCCGCTGATGACGACCCTCGCCGCCGCCTGGCCGGAAAGCCGGGAAGAGGGCGGGGCACCGCTGGCCGCGCGCGCGCGCGCGTTGTCCGCCGGACAGTCCGGCAGTCCGCTCGACGGGCGGCTGGCGCTTGTTCCTGCCGGTGGACGCGAGCAGGAAGCGCAGGCGGTCGTGGCGCAGGTGGCCGGCTGGCTGCATGCCGGCATGCGGCGCATCGTGCTGATTGCGCAGGATCGTCTGACGGCGCGGCGTGTGCGCGCCTTGCTCGAACGCGAAAACGTGCTGGTCAATGATGAAACCGGCTGGAAGCTTTCCACCTCGCGCGCCGCAGCGACCGTCGATGCCTTGATGGAAACGGCTGCCGGCAATGCCTACTATCGCGATTTGCTCGATCTGTGCAAGTCGCCACATGTTTTTTCCGACTGTCCGGAGAATGAGCGCAGGGCGGCGGTGTTCGCGCTCGAATCGGCACTGCGCGCCAGTTCGGCTCGTTCCGGGATTTTCCGTTTTCGTCGTTGCCTGCAGGCTGCCGCCGAGTGCGACGGGAAAACGCTCGGACTGACCCTGCTTGCGCGGGTTGATGCGGCAATCACCCTGCTGGACGCAAAACCGGCCCCCCTGGCCGGCTGGATTGTGCGTTTGCAAAAGGCGCTGGAGGCGCTCGGGGCGCTTGTCGCCTTGCGCGCCGATGCGGCGGGCAAAGCCCTGCTCGAACTGCTGCAACAACGGCGCCAGGAGTTGCAGACCAATACCGCGCTTTTTTCGCTCGCCTCCTGGCGCAACTGGCTTGACCGCGAACTGGAAGCAGCCAATTTCCGCGATGCCGGGATAAACAGTCCGATCGTGTTGACGCCGCTCAATGCCGCATGTCTGCGTCGTTTTGAGGCAGCGGTGCTGATTGGTGGCGATGCGCGGCAACTGGCGCCGGCGGCCGGCGGCGAGTTTTTCAATCAGGGCGTGCGGCGCGAACTCGGACTGCGGACGCGCGAGGACGGCGAGCGCGAATTGCGGCGCGACCTTGAATTGCTGCTGGCCAGCGTGCCGCGCGTCACGGTGACCTGGCAGGCGGAGAAAGATGGTGAAGCCAACCTGCTTTCTCCCGATCTGGCCCTTCTTTCGACTTTGCATTACCTGGCCTGGCAGGATGATCTGTACCGTACGCCTGGCCTGGCGCGCGGCGATCCCCGCCCGGAAGGGCCAACGCGGCCCGAGGTGACCCGGCAGGCAGCGCCGGCAGCGCCGGTAGCACTGATTCCGCAGCGGGTTTCGGTCAGTGCCTATGCCAGCCTGGTTGCCTGTCCGTATCGTTTCTTCGTCCGCCATGTGCTCGCTCTGGGCGAGATGGATGAGGTCAGCGAGACAATGGAGAAGAGCGACTACGGTGCTTTGGTGCACCGCGTTCTGGAATTGTTTCATGAACGTCATCCGCTGCTTTCCGATCTTCCCCCGGGTGACGATTTGTCAGCGCTTCGGGCGTGCGTTGCCGAGGTTTTTTCCGGTGCCGTGGAAGAGAATTTCCTCGCCAGCGGCTGGCGCTTGCGCTGGGAGCGACGGCTGGCGGCTTACCTCGACTGGCAGCGCGAACGCGAAACGCAAGGCTGGCGCTTCGCGCAGGCCGAAGTCCGGGTCAGCCGGATGTTGTCCCTGGCGGACGGTGCGAGCATCGAATTTTATGGCCGCATCGACCGGATCGATCGTCTGGCTGGAGAAAGTGCAGCGCTTTCCTTGCTCGATTACAAGACGCAGTCCGCAGCAAGCATTCGCGAACGCCTGCCCGATGACGTGCAGTTGCCTTCCTATGCCTTGTTACATGGGCATGCGGCGCAAGCCGCGTACGTTGCCCTTGACGACGACAAGGTCGTTTGCGTGGCCGCCGGCGAGACTGGAGGGTCGCTCGCCGAGGCGGGAGAGGCACAGCAACAGCGGCTGCAGCAGGCCTTTTCCGCCCTGCGCGGCGGTGCGCGGATGCCGGCGCAGGGCGTCGACGCGGTCTGCCGCTGGTGCGAAATGTCGGGGCTGTGCCGGAAGGATTTCGTCTCCGGTTAGCTGCTTTCCCGTACTTCGTTACGGATGCGCCGCAGTTCGGCAAGCGCCAGGTCAAAGTCGAAAACGGTGATCGCCGACAGCAGCGCGTCGACGGTTTTCCCCAGTGTTGCCTGCAGGAAGCGGCTTTCCCTGTTGGCCATCTTGTCTGCTGCCATGTCTCCGGTCTCAAGGAGTTCCTCCAGCCGCATGAGAACTTCCAGGCAACGCTCGCGATTGATCTGCGGATCGGGTGCGATCTTGTTTTCCTCGCGTGGCAGGCTATTCAGCTGGTCGATCAACTGCCGCAAGCGTGGCGACAGTTCGCCGTGTGCGGCGGTGATTTCTTCCTGCCCGGCATTTCTGCGGATGGCGGTCAGCAGCCGGGTTGCCGCCTCGCTGACGCTCGTGGCGCCAATCAGGCTGGCTGATCCCTTCAAGGCGTGAATCAGTTGTTCGGCAGCCGCCATATCGTTGACGTTCAGTGCGTCGGAGATGCGCTCAAGGTCGAATTCGTGCTTGCGCAGGAAGAGGTGAATAACATGCAGGTATTTTTCCGCGCTGCCCCGCACACGGGTTAGTCCGTCTGCCGCATCGAGTCCGGAAATTCCTTCCAGTTGCGCCTTGAGCGAATCTTCCGCGGTATCCGGGGTCGTCACGACCGATCCTTCGGCCGGCATGCCAGGTTGTGCCGTTTCGCTGGTGCGCGGTAGCCATTTGATCAGTACCGCATAGAGCTTCTCCGGGTTGACCGGCTTGGCGATGAAGTCGTTCATGCCGGCTTCAAGACAGACGCGCCGATCCTCGTCAAAGGCATTGGCCGTCATCGCCAGCACGGGAATGTTGGCGCGCCCGCCCAGTTGCCGGATTGCACGCGTGGCGTCAAGACCGCTCATTTCGGGCATCTGCACATCCATCAGGATCAGGTCGTAATACGTCGTGCGTGCCTTGTCTACGGCTTCACGTCCGTTTTTCGCCGAATCGACCAGCAGACCGACTCCGTGCAGAAGCAATTGCGCGACTTCCAGATTGACTTCCACGTCGTCGGCGATCAGGACGCGTGATCCGGCATAGTTGCGGCGCAGTTCTTCTTCAAGGTTGCCGTTGTTTTCCTGGACGTCGTTGGGCACGATGCCCTGGCCGTGCTTCAGGCGGGCGGTGAACCAGAAAATGCTGCCCCGGCTCCGGTCGCTCGCCGCTCCGGCCTCTCCGCCCATCAGTTGCGCCAGTTTCGAGGTGATGGCCAGACCGAGGCCGGTGCCGCCATACTTGCGCGTTGTCGATGAGTCGGCCTGTTCAAAGGCGCTGAAAAGTCCGGGCAGCTTTTCCGGGGCGATGCCGATCCCGCTGTCCTCGACCTCGAAGCGAATGAGCAGATCGCTTTCGTTGTCTTCGACCAGCACCGCGCGCAGGACGACCTGGCCCTGTTCGGTGAACTTGATCGCGTTGCTGGCGTAGTTGAGCAAGGCCTGGCGCAGGCGGGTCGAGTCGCCGCGCAGCCAGAGCGGAACATTGTCGATTTCGACGACGACGGGCAGGCGTTTTTCGCGTGCCTGATCGGTCACCATCGAACGCACGTTTTCGAGAACGGCGTTAAGCGCGAAATCGGTTTCCTCCAGTTCCATCTTGCCGGCTTCGATCTTGGAAATATCGAGGATATTGTTGATTAGCGAGAGCAGATGTCCGGCCGCCGTGTCGATCTTTTCCAGACGGTCGAGCTGTTTTGGCGTCGGCGAGCTGTTGCGCAGCAGATGGGTCAGACCGACGATGGCGTTGAGTGGGGTGCGGATTTCGTGGCTCATGTTGGCCAGGAAGGAGCTCTTGGCGACGTTGGCCGCTTCGGCCTGAATACGCGCATCGGCAAGTTGCGCCGTGCGCTGTTCGACGACCTCTTCGAGGTGTTCGCGATAGCTTTCCAGTTCTTCGTTCAGCCGTTGTTTTTCGGTGATGTCTTCCTTGACCGCCACATAGTGGGTGATCAGCCCGTCCGTCTGCCGGATGGGGGCGACGGTAGCGAATTCGACGAACAGGCTGCCGTCCTTGCGCCGGTTGTGGAACTCGCCCTTCCATGCCTCGCCCCGCTCGAGGGCTTCCCACATGGCCTTGATCGTGGCCTTGGGGGTGCGTCCGGAATTGAGCAGGCGCGGGTTTTCTCCGAGGGCTTCCTTGCGCGAATAACCGGTGTTGGCGGTAAACGCCTCGTTAACATAGACGATGCACCCGGTGGTATCGGTAATCACGATGGCTTCCGGACTCTGGCGTACCGCTTCGGAAAGCATGCGCAGCGTCAGTTCGTTCTTCTTGCGCTGCGTGATGTCGTGGATCGAGGAGAGCAGAAGGTCGCGTCCGCCGATGTTCACTGTTCCGGAAAACACCTCGACATCGCGGATTTCGCCATTCGACAGACGATGCTGGCATTCAAAATGAACGCGCCCCTTATTGCGCGAATTTTCCAGGCGGGCCGCTATTTTCTGTGGCGAAATGGCGCTGATTTCCATCAGGCTCATGTTGCGCAGCGCCTCGATATCCCATCCGTAAAAGCGGCACGATTGCTTGTTGGCATCGATGATGCATCCATCCTCCGGATCAATCAGCAACATGGCGACATTGCTCTCCGAGAACAGACTGGCGTAACGCGCTTCGCTCGCCTGCAGGGCCTTTTCCGCCTGCTTGCGCGCCGTGATGTCGGTCAGCGTCATGCGCAGGAAGGGATCGTCGTTCTCGATGTCGTGGAATGACGACTCGGCGCTGACGAAAAGCACGTTGCCATCGTCGCGCAGAAGCGCGAATTCGGCGTTTTGCCGATCCTTGCCCTGCGTCGATCGGGCGAGAAAGTTCTTCCAGCGTTCGAAGTCCTCGCTGGCGACAAAGGACGAGAAGTTGCGTCCCGTCAGTTCCTCCTGCGGCAGGCCAAGCAGGAGCGTTCCGGTATGGTTGATGCGCTGGATGTCGCCATAGGGACTGAGCGTCAGATAGGCCGCCGGAGCGAATTCGTACAGGCTGACATAACGGCTGCGCGATTCTTCGAGCGCCGCTTTGGCTTGCCGTAGATCTTCGTTCTGTTCTTCGAGCGCGCACTGGTTTTTCTGCAACTGCGCGTTGGCGATTTTCAGTGCCAGCTCGTCGTGTTTGCGTTGGGTAATATCCTGCGCCGTGCCGATGATGAAATCGACGCGGCCGTTAGCGTCGCGCAGGCATTTGGCATCCACATTGACGAATACGACCGATCCGTCCTTGCGGAGCAGGCGCTGTTCGAATTTTGCCGATTCGATTTTCCCTTCGAATACCGTGCGTCCCAGGTTGTAGACGAATTCGGTGTCTTCCGGGTGCGAAATTTGCTGCCAGGTCTTGCCGAGAAGTTCTTCCTGCGAGTAACCACAAAGGGCGCACAGCTGATCGTTGATCTTGACGAAGCGTTGGGTTTTCGGTGAGACGATGGCCATGCCGACGAAAGGCAGATTGAAGAAGCTCTGTACCAGCCGATCCGTTTTCGCCTGTTCGGCCAGCAGGAAGTATTGTTCGGCTTTTTCCCGCTGCCGCCAGAGGAGCAGCAGTGTCCCCATGATGAGCAGGATGGCGCACAGGGCAATGTTGGCGATCCAGAAGACATTCCTCCACATTGGCTCGATGACTTCCTGGCGATCGATCTTGGCCAGCAGCAGCCAGTTTGTCCCGGCAATCGGACGATAGACGCAAAGCGTCTCGATTCCCCGGTAATCCGTCTCCTTTGTCGTTTTTTCGCTTTTTTCCTGTATGGCGAGTGCGTCAGAGCCATCGTTCTTCTTCAGGGGAAGGCGGATGATGGGCGCTCCACCGTCCGGCGGTGAGCGCAGCGGGCTCAGATAGGCGAGCTGATTGCCCTCGCGCTGGAGCAGCAGGGTTTCCGCACTCGGACTGCCAGTCGGCCATTGTTGCAAATCGGGGAACAGGTGTTCGCTGATGTTCACGCTGAAAAGCGCAAACCCGGTGTGGATGCGGGCATGTTCGGTCTGTTTCAGGAGGGGGAAAACGAAGTAGATGACCGGATCCTCGTTTTCTTGCGCGACCGGTTCGCTGTGCTGTATCCCTCCGCTAAATGCTCGTCTGGCGAGCTGCTCCTGAATCTGTTGGGGAAGCGCGTCGAGTTCGCCTGCGTGATAAAGCGGCTTCCCCTTGGTGCCGAGCAACGCGATCGATCGATATTTTTTCGTGTTTTGCAGAGGTTGCAGCTGTGAGGAAATTTCCCGCAGGAGCTTGTCACTCCGTTCCCGTTGCAGCATGAGCGGAAAATCGGCCAGCTGCGTATCGTGCATGAAGACTTCGATATCACTCTCGCGTTCGCGCAGCCAGTCTTCGATGTGATTTCCCTTTAGGTCGGCAATGGTACGCAGCTTGCTATAGGTCTCCTGCTCGATGAGGGGCGTCTGCTGGGTGATGTAGATTCCCCCGAGCAGGGGAATGGACAGGGTCAGGACAACGAAAGTGACGGTCAGATAGCGGGTTTTGTAAGGCCCGTAGGGCGATTTGATGCCCTCTTGCAGGAGATTTTTTCTTTTCGAGCTGATGCCGTGCGAAAGGGCGATATAGAGCAGTCCGGCTGAAATGAAGATCATGAAGATGTCTTCAAAAAGATCGCTGTCCCATGTTTTTGACGGATCGGAAGAATTTACAAAATGATTGCTCAGAACGGTCAGGGCGCAGATGAAAAACACATAGAGAAAAACAATCCACGCCGGTTTGTGCATGGCGATGTGGTCTGAAATTTTCTGCAGTGTATTTTTCATGAGCATGATCGGTTTACTCAATGAATGCCTTAAAGTTGATTGTCATGTAACCAGTTATTTCTGAAATGTCTGCCCGAAACTTCGGTTCATGTATCGATGCCGATACTCAGGGCGACCGATTCGAATTCCTCGCACCGGGCCAGAAAAACGTCGGCAATGTCCGGGTCGAACTGGTGTCCGCGCTCGGCGGCAATGATTTCGCGTACCTTGTCGAAGGACATGGCTTTTTTGTAGACCCGTTTGGAAATGAGTGCGTCGAATACATCGGCCAGAGCCATCAGTCGCGCCGAAAGCGGAATTTTTTCCTGTGCCAGACCATCCGGATAACCGCTGCCATCCCAGCGTTCATGATGCCAGCGGGCGATTTCCTTGGCGGTGGTAAGGTACTCGACCGGCGAAGAAATGTCTTTTTCGGCATGGGAGATGGCTTCGCTGCCGAGGATGGTGTGTGTCTTCATGATTTCCCATTCTTCCGGCGTGAGCTTGCCGGGCTTGAGCAGGATGCGATCCGGAATACCGACCTTGCCGATGTCGTGTAGCGGGGCGGAGCGCGCCAGTGTATCGATGTATTTTGCATCAAGCGTCGAGCAGAAGCGCGGGTGGGCGGACAGATGGGTGGCAAGAAGGCGTACATAGCCTTGCGTTCTCTGGATATGGTTA
>CAYTWY010000060.1:0-10440 GCA_964440925.1 uncultured Propionivibrio sp.
GCAGGGGAGTGCCTTCGACCTCTCGGCCACGTCTCCGGAAGGGCGCGATGATAGCTGTTCCGGCGCGCCCGGTCAAACAGGTTTTATTGCTGCTCGAGTCCGAAGGCTTTGTGCAGAACGCGCACCGCCAGTTCGAGGTATTTTTCTTCGAGCACGACCGAAATCTTGATTTCGGAAGTCGAGATCATCTGGATGTTGATGCCTTCGGCGGCCAGGGCGCTGAACATCTGGCTGGCGACGCCCGGATGCGAGCGCATGCCGACGCCAACGGCCGAAACCTTGCAGGTCTTGTTGTCGCCGGTGACGCCGCGCGCTTTCATCGCCGTCGCCGCGGTCTTGAGGATTTCCATGGCCTTGTTGTATTCGCCGCGATTGACGGTGAAGGAAAAGTCGGTCGTGCCGTCGTGGCCGACGTTCTGGATGATCATGTCGACATCGATATTGGCGGCGGCAATCGGCCCGAGGATCTGGTGCGCGATGCCCGGCAGGTCGGGAACGCCCAGTACGGTGAGCTTGGCTTCATCGCGGTTGAAGGCGATTCCAGAGATGATCGGTTGTTCCATTTTATGGTCTTCCTCAACAGTAATCAGTGTGCCTTCGCCCCCTTCTTCGAAGCTGGAAAGCACGCGCAGTTTGACTTTGTATTTGCCAGCGAATTCGACCGAGCGGATTTGCAGGACCTTCGAACCCAGGCTGGCCATTTCCAGCATTTCCTCGAAGGTGATGGTATCGAGCTTGCGGGCTTCGGGAACGACGCGCGGATCGGTGGTATAGACGCCGTCCACGTCGGTATAGATCTGGCATTCGTCGGCCTTCAGCGCCGCCGCCAGGGCAACCGCCGAGGTGTCCGAACCGCCGCGCCCCAGGGTGGTGATGTTGCCTTCCTCATCCGCACCCTGAAATCCGGCAACGACGACGACATGGCCTTCGGCCAGATCCTTGCGGATTTTTTTGTCGTCGATCTGCAGGATGCGGGCCTTGGTGAAGGTGCTGTCGGTCAGCACGCGCACCTGCGGCCCGGTATAACTCTTCGCTTTCAGCCCTTCTTCATGCATGGCCATGGCCAGCAGGGCAATCGTCACCTGTTCGCCGGTTGCGGCGACCACATCCAGCTCGCGCGGCGAGGGCGACGGGGAGATTTCCTTGGCCAGAGCCAGCAGCCGATTCGTTTCGCCGGACATGGCCGAGGGAACCACGATAATGTCATGCCCCTGGGCTTTCCAGCGGGCAACCCGTTTGGCCACATTCTTGATGCGTTCCGGCGTCGCCACCGATGTACCACCAAACTTCTGAACTATCAGCGCCATTCCTAATCCAATTGGTTGTCACGAAGGTTTGCGATTGTACATGAAATACCGGGTTGAATCGTAAGCCGAAAGCAAGCTTTCACTGGCGGGCGGGGTCGCAGTCGGATGGTCTTTAAACATGCCACTTGCAAAGCGCCGACAGGCTGCCCTATACTGGCGTCTCGTATAACTAAAGTAATAGTTTTTACTCATCTCAACGGACTCACCGGAGCACTCGACACGCGTGCATCAGCCGGGCGAAAGGAGCATCCATGAACACCGCGAAAACCTTGGACAAGAACGAGCCTCGCGCCATCCGCCGCAAGCTCGGGATGAACCAGCAGCAGTTCTGGTCGAAAATCGGCGTAACCCAGAGTGGCGGGTCGCGCTACGAGAGCGGCCGCAATATTCCGAAGCCGGTGCGTGAATTGCTGCGCCTCGTGCACGTTGAACAGATCGACATCCAGCGCTTGAAGCACGACGACGTGGACGTCATCGAGTACCTGAAGAAGGAAGACCCGGATCTGTTCAAGACGCTGAAAAAGGCGGCAAAGAGCAAGAAAAAGGCCGGCTGAACGCGCCTCAGGGGGTCACGACGACCGTCAGGCCAAGGGCCGCGATCCTTGCCCCCAAGCCTTCGAGATTTTCCCGGGGCAGCGTGGATAGCCTTGCGGCAGCGGGATGGAGCGAAGGGCGTGCCATACCGTAAAGGTGCACGCCCTTTATTTCATCCCTGACCGAGCGCAGCAGGTCAAGATAGGCCTGCAGCTCGGTTTCTTCGGGTTCCTGCGCATCGAAGGCAAAAAAACAGGTTTGCACCCAGGTCGGGGCAAGCCGGGCGCAGGCCAGAAGCCCGGCACGCTGGCGAGCAGGCGCGAGGCGAACACCATTGACCTGCAAAATCCCCGGCGCGCGCGCCCGGTCGACCTTGAACCAGACCTCGCCACCCAGCGCGCCGATATGCGCAATCGCCTGCCGCACCGCCAGGCGGTGCAACAGGCTGCCATTGGTAATCAGGCGGATCTTGATCCCCTGCGTCAGGGGAAATTCGCCCAGCACCTTCTCCAGCAACCGCACGACCGCGCCGAACTCTGCTGCCGCAGTCGGTTCTCCGTTGCCGGAAAAAGCCACATCGACGAGCCGCCGCGCTTCGACAGGCACCCGCCTAGCCATGAAATCGCCCTGTGCGAGCTCGCGCAGGAAACCGCGCAACTCGTCTTCCAGCAGGCGCAGATCGACCGGATCGGGGCCGCCGCGCACCAGGCCGGGCACCTGGCAATACACGCAGGCCCAGTTGCAGGCATTGTTGGTATTGAGGTTGATGCCGATGGAGACTCCCCCGGCGCGACGGGAAACCACCGGATAGATATAGGTCATGCCGGCGCTGTCGCGGCTGTGATCCCGACTGTTCAACATGTTGTCCATTGTTCCGCTCGCTGGCCTCTGTCCTGTTCAGGCGCCACGCCTGCTTCCAGGGAGGCAATGATACAATTGCAGCCCTGTTCGTTATCGGGTTTTTCCATGTTCATCACTCGCCGCCTCGAATTCGATGCCGGCCATCGCATTCCGGATCACAAAAGCCAGTGCCGGAACCTGCACGGGCATCGCTATGCGCTGGAAATCACTCTGGGCGGCGACATTCTCAGCGAGGAAGGAAATGCCGCCAACGGAATGGTCATGGATTTTTCCGAGATCAAGACTCTGGCGCAGCACCATCTGGTCGATCACTGGGATCACGCTTTTCTCGTTTATGCCGGCGATACGGCGGTGGTGCAGTTCCTGCAATCGCTGCCGGAGCATAAAACGGTCGTTCTCGACTGCATTCCGACGGCGGAAAACCTCGCCGAACAGGCTTTCACCACACTCGACAAAGTCTTCCGTGATACTTTCGGCACACGCCTGCGCCTTGCCCGCGTCCGCCTGTACGAAACGCCCAACTGCTGGGCGGAAGCAGTGCGCAAGTAAAAACCGGGGGCAAAACGGCGGCCGTTCAGTCGCACTCCTTGCCCTCCGCTGCCGAAGACACGCTTTTCCCGATTTCGTCGAGACGCAACCCCCAGCCGTAACGCGCTTCCAGCAGCTGCAACAACGGCAGAATCTGTCGCCCCAGAACGCCAAGATGCGGCAGGAGTTCGCTTTCGTGCCCTTCCCGGATCAATTCCAGCGCCCGGTCGAGCCCCGGTGGCGGAACCTCGTCGAGGGACGCGGGATGACACGCCACCACGCGGTCGCCTCCGCGCTGCTGCGCCTCCTTGAGGCGCGCACCGGCCAGTTCGATCAGGGCGCCGGCCGAACTGACGCCATCGACCGGGCTGTTGCTCACCCCCACGCTCACCGACAGCTGCAGCGTCTTCCCGTGCGCCACGATATGCGCCGCCCGGATCGCACCGCGCAAACGATTGGCGAAAACCTCGCAGGCCGGATAGGGCGTCCCCGGAGAAACGACGACCAGCTGACTGCCGGCAAAATGCCCCAGGCTGTCTTCCTTGCGAATCTTGCCCAGCAACATCGAGGCAAAGCGTTTTTGCAGCTGCTCCACGACTTCGTCGCCGTGTTCCTCGCGCAGCGCACCGATAGCGTCGAACCCCATCACCATGGCGCTTACTTCACCGCCGTGCCGCATGGCATGCGACATCGCCTGCACCGCCTGCAGCTCGATGTATTTGCGCGTAAATAAACCGGTTTCCGGGTTCTGCACATGTTGCTCGACATTTTCTTTCAGCTGGCGCGTCGCCTGCGCAAGCTTGAGCAGCGATTCGATGCGCGCCAGCAGTTCGGCGGCCACCGTCGTACGCCCGATGAAATCGGACGCACCGTGTATTTTGGCGCGCTCGAGCGCCGCCTCGTCGTCGCCGGAAATCATCAGCATCGGCATCTGGCACAGCCGGGCAAGGCGTGAAGAACGCACGCGCAGGAGCAGGTCGTCCCCGCTCAGCACCGGCAAGGCCAGGGAACAGATCACCAGTTCGATCGTGTGGTCGAGCACCAGCACCTGCCAGGCCGCCTCGCCATTGGACTCTTCCCGGAAACCATAGTGGTCGCGGATATTTTTGATGATCATCGCGCGCGCCATGCGCGATTCATCGACAATCAGGATGCGGGGAAGAGAAGTCGGATTCTTGTCCATGGCCAGCCCGGTAGCGAACGCCCGTTACATGCCCTATTCTAGGCAAGCCGACGGCGAACAACAACGCGCTTTCACCCGCAAACCATCGCCCGACCCGGAAAAAAGCACCAAACGCAGAAAAAACAGTTTAAAAATCAACAAAGTAAACAACAGACACAAGACACAAAGGGAAGAAATCGGCGGCAAAGTCTTTACACCCGGCGGGTTTTCTTTTAGATTCCGCCTCCATGTCTTTAAGAAAAACCCTTATTTTCCTGTTCAGCGTCAGCAGTATTGTCTTCTCCGGCATTACGGCAAGCCAGGCAACCGAGCAAACGCCAAGGTCAGGTGACGAAATTTCCCTGATCGAGCGTTATACCAGCAGTGCACAGGATTTGATCCTCAAGGGACTCGAACTCGTCGGCATCAATTATCGGCGCGGCGGCACCGACCCGAACGTCGGCCTCGACTGTAGCGGCTTCGTTCAGCTTGTCTTCAAGGACGCTATCGGGAAACTGTTGCCGAGAACGGCTAAGGAACAAAGCCAGGTCGGCGACGTGGTGGACAAAACCGAACTCAAGGCCGGCGACCTCGTGTTCTTCAATACCATGCGGCGTGCCTTTTCGCACGTCGGCATCTATCTCGGCGACAACCGCTTCCTGCATGCGCCGCGCACCGGCGCGGAGGTCCGCGTCGAGGACATGAGCCAGAGTTATTGGGTCAAGCGCTATAACGGCGCACGGCGCATCATCGAACACTGACCAGAGGCCATGCCGGGCACCCCGCAACCGGCCATATCACCCGGTCTGGGGGTCGGCTGCGCGAAGAGCGGATCGAAACCAACCGTAAGGGCTTGCGTGCGCAAATGATTCCCTGGCTTCGCGCCTCTGATGCATTCCCCCCCGTCGAAAGCGCCTGCGACGACCCCAACGGGCTGCTCTGCGCCGGCGCGGATCTCTCTCCGACACGCCTGATCGAAGCCTATCGGCAAGGGATTTTCCCCTGGTTCTCACCCGACGACCCGCTGCTGTGGTGGAGCCCCGATCCGCGCACGATCCTTGTCCCGGCAGAATTACGCATAGCGCGCGCGCTGCGCCGCACACTTGTGCACGGCGACTACGAAATCCGGGTAGACAGCGACTTCCCCGCCGTCATCCGCGCCTGTGCCACGACGCCGCGCCCCGGACAGCGCGGAACATGGATCAGCGACGACATGCAGCTGGCCTACACCGCGCTTTTTGCCCAGGGCTACGCCCACACGGTGGAAACCTGGCGAAATGGAGAACTGGTCGGCGGCCTGTACGGCATCGCCCTCGGCAAAATGTTTTACGGCGAATCGATGTTCTCCCGTGTCAGCGATGCCTCCAAGATCGCCCTGGCGCACCTGTGCCGTTTTCTCGATCGCCAGGGTTTTGCCCTGATCGATTGTCAGATGTACACAACACACCTCGCTTCGCTCGGCGCGCGCGAAATCCCGCGACACGAATTCCTCACCCGTCTGCGGCCACTCGTTGCCGCACCACAGGACACGCCCTGGAAACCGGATGCGCTCGCCGGCGACTGGCAACCCAAATGACGCACGGCATACCTCCCGGGAACGAACAGCGCGCTGCATCGGCGACCGACGCGCCCTTCCTACGCTTCCAGGACACGGCCAGCCATCCCTGCCCCTATCTGGAGGGTCGATCGGCGCTGCTGCAGGTTGCCACTCCCCTGGCACGGGTCGATACGAATGTTTATTCCGGACTGCTGCGCCGGGGATTCCGGCGAAGCGGACTGCTGGCCTACCGCCCGCGTTGCCCGGATTGCGCGGCATGCATCCCGGTGCGCCTGCCGGTAGCCGAATTCACCCCCAACCGCGCACAACGCCGTTGCCTGAAGATACATGCCCGGCTACACAGCAGCGAATGGCCGCTCATCGAACGCGCCGGGCATTCCGCCCTCTACCACCGCTATCAGGCCGCACGCCACGCCACACAGGCAACATCACCGGACGGGCAGGAATCGGACGTCACATCGTTTACAGATTTCCTGCTGCGCAGCACGGTCGACAGTCGCCTCATCGAATTCCGGGAAAACGGTACCCTGCGCATGGTCAGTATCATTGACCTGGTGGACGACGGCCTCTCGGCGGTATATACCTTCTTCGACCCCGACCTGAAAGGCGGCAGCCTCGGCACCTACGCCATTCTGTGGCAGATTGCCCGCTGCGCCGCCATCGGACGCCCCTACCTTTACCTTGGCTACTGGCTCGGCGACTGCCGCAAAATGGCCTACAAGGCCAATTTCCGCCCGCTGCAGGGATTGATCGACGGCCACTGGCAACCACTCGCTGCCACCTGAAGCACCGCGTCGCCCGCCCACCGCGTCCAGAAGCCCCGTGCAGCTTGCGCAAGGCTTGAAAGAAAAGTGTAGAAAAGGCATAATTCCAAGGCTTTGCCGTCTTCCGTCGGCTTACCCTTACCGCCCAATCCGCTCTTCCGGCACACCATGACCCATTACCTGTTCATCATCATCGGCGCTGTCCTCGTCAACAACGTCGTTCTGGTCAGGATTCTCGGTCTGTGCCCGTTCATGGGCGTATCCAAAAAAATCGAGACGGCCTTCGGCATGGGCTCGGCCACGACCTTCGTGCTGACCGTAGCCACCGGCGCCAGTTACATCATCGATCATTTCCTGCTCATGCCCTTCGGGCTGGAATACCTGCGCACGCTGTCGTTCATCGTCACCATCGCCGCCATCGTACAGCTGACCGAAATGGTCATCCAGAAAACCAGCCCTGTCCTGCATCAGGTTCTCGGCATCTATCTGCCGCTTATCACCACCAACTGCGCCGTGCTTGGCGTCCCGCTGCTCAACGTGGCCAACAAATACAACTTTGTCGAATCCCTGCTCTTCGGTACCGGCAACGCCATCGGCTTCTCGCTGGTGCTGGTTCTTTTTGCCGGCATCCGCGAACGCATCGAAGGCGCTGACGTACCGCTGCCTTTCCGCGGCGTGTCCATCGCCATGGTCACCGCCGGGCTGATGGCGCTGGCCTTCATGGGATTTGCCGGACTGGACAAGTACCAATAATGCTGAGCGCCATTCTCATCATGGCTCTCGGAGCCATCGTCCTCGGCTCCGCCCTAGGCTACGCCTCGGTCAAATTCCGCGTCGAAGGCAACCCGCTGGTGGAAAAAATCGAGGCCATCCTGCCGCAAACGCAATGCGGGCAGTGCGGCTACCCGGGCTGCCGTCCCTATGCCGAAGCGATTGCCGAAGGCGAAGCCGACATCAACCTCTGTCCGCCCGGTGGCGCCGACGGCGTGCAGCGCCTGGCCGACCTGCTCGGGCGCGAGGCCAAGCCGCTCGACGCGGAAGAAAAACCGAAGGCCGTCGCCCGCATTGGCGAGCAGACCTGCATCGGCTGCACGCTGTGCATCCAGGCCTGCCCGGTCGATGCCATCGTCGGTGCGGCAAAGCAGATGCATACCGTCGTCGGTTCGTTATGCACGGGCTGCGAGCTCTGCGTTCCGACCTGCCCGGTCGAATGCATTGCGATGAACGTCATTACCGAAAACCTCGACACCTGGAAATGGAAATACCCGGTGATCGGGATCAAGCGCGTGGCCTGAGGCGGAAAAGACCCGAATGCTCCAGCAACTGTTCAAATTCAAGGGCGGCGTCAAGCCAGACACCCATAAAGCATCGTCGGTACAGGAGCCGATCGCGGCCGCGCCGCTGCCTTCGCTGCTGGTCATCCCCTTGCACCAGAGCATCGGCGGCATGCCTCGCCCGCTGGTCAAGGCTGGCGAGCGCGTACACAAGGGACAGCGCATTGGCGAAGCCGACAAATGGGTCTCGGCCGCCGTCCACGCACCGACCTCCGGAACCGTGCTGGCCGTCGAGGAACGCATTGCCGCACATCCGTCCGGTTTGACCACCCTCTGCGTCGTCATCGAGCCGGACGGACTGGACGCCTGGGGCGAGCGCACAGCGCTCGATTACAAGAGCCTGGCACCGGAACGGGTGCGTGAACTGCTGCGCGACAGCGGCGTCGTCGGCCTAGGCGGTGCGGTGTTTCCCAGCCATGCCAAGCTCACTGCCGCCAGATCGGTGGCCCTGGAAGAACTCGTCATCAACGGCGCCGAATGCGAACCGTTCATGACCTGCGACGACCTGCTGATGCGCGAACGCGCCGACGGCATCGTGCACGGCATCGCCATCTTTCGCGACCTGCTCGAAGCCAGGAAGGTGCTGATTGGCATCGAGGACAACAAGCCGGAAGCACTTGCCGCCATGCGCCATGCCGTTGCGGCGCAGGGCAAGGATTTCGAGGTCGTCGCCGTTCCGACGCGCTATCCGGCAGGCGGCGCCAAGCAGCTGATCCGCGTGCTGACCGGCAAGGAAGTCCCGGCCAGCAAGCGCTCGCCGGAAATGGGCGTGCAGTGCTTCAACGTCGCCACGGCCTACACCGCCTGGCGCGCACTGAACTACGGCGAGCCGGTCCTGTCGCGCATCGTCACGCTCACCGGCAACGTCGACAAACCGCGCAACTGGGACGTCCTGCTCGGCACGCCGACGCGCGAACTGCTGCCTCTCGGTGCCCCGCGCAGCGACACCACCGGCTACGTGATGGGTGGGCCGATGATGGGCTTTGAGTTGCCCAGTCTCGACGCCCCGGTGGTCAAGGCCACCAACTGCCTGATTGCCGCATCGACGGCGCTCTTTCCGCCGCCGCCGCCGGAAATGCCGTGCATCCGTTGCGGCTCCTGCGCGCAGGCGTGCCCGCACGAACTGCAGCCGTTCGAAATGTACTGGTTCGCCCGCGCCAAGAATTTCGGCAAGGCGCAGGAATACCATCTTTTCGATTGCATTGAATGCGGTTGCTGCAGCTATGTCTGCCCTTCCCACATCCCGCTGGTGCAATACTTCCGTTTCGCCAAAAGCGAAATCTGGGCACGCGAGCACGAAAAGAGCATGGCCGACGCGGCCAAGGCACGCTTTGAATTCCGCAACGCCCGCGAAGAGCGCGAAAAGGCCGAAAAAGCCGAACGTCTGGCCAAAGCCGCCGCTGCCAAAGCCGCAGCGACGGGCAACGTAGCGCCAAACAGCGACGAATCGGAAGCGGCCAGAAAGGCAGCCATTGCCGCGGCGATGGAACGCGCCCGCCAGCAACGCGAGGCGACACCGGCAAAAAACACAACCGACCTGAGCCTCGCCCAGCAGCAGGAAATCGCCGCCATCGACGCACGCCGCGTACCGCTTGCCGACAAGACGGACGCGGCGCCGAAAGATGAGCCCAAAACGCCGGAAATCACGCCATGAATTTCATCTCGCCGCCCTACCTCAGCCAGAACATCAGCGTCCGGCGCGTCATGCTGCAGGTGCTGGCCGCCCTCGTTCCGGCCATCGCGACCTATGTCTGGCTACTCGGCCCGATCGTTCTGGTGCAGCTTGCCATCGCCTCGCTCAGCGCCCTGCTCGCCGAAGCGGCGATGCTCAAACTGCGCGCCAGGCCGCTCGCCCCTTTCCTCGGCGACGGCAGCGCGCTCGTCACGGCCTGGTTGATTGCCCTGGCTTTCCCGCCACTCGCCCCGTGGTGGCTGGTCGTCGTCGGCACCCTGTTCGCCATCGTCGTCGCCAAACACCTGTACGGCGGTCTGGGACAAAACCCGTTCAATCCGGCCATGATCGCTTTTGCCATCTGCATCGTCTCCTTCCCTGCCCTGATGTCGCAATGGCCCCCGCTCGACATCAAATCAGGCTTCCATGAACAACTGGCACTTGTCCTCGGCCACCTGCCGCGTCTTGACGCCATGAGCGGCGCCACGCCGCTCGACGCGCTGAAAACCGCGCTCAAGCTCGGCGAGGGCCATAGCACGGTCACCCTGGTGCTGGCCAACACCGGAATTTTCGGTCGCATTGCCGGCCGCGGCTGGGAATGGGTCGCTGCTGCCTATCTGCTCGGCGGCCTGTGGCTGTGCCAGCGCAAGATCATCTACTGGCAAACGCCGGCGAGCTTCCTCGCCGGCATGGCGCTCGTTGCCGGCGCTCTCTGGGCCG
>CAYTWY010000061.1:0-10431 GCA_964440925.1 uncultured Propionivibrio sp.
GACGCGTCGCTTCGCGCCGTTTTTCGTGACGCAGTTTCTCGGGGCGTTCAACGATAATCTGTTCAAGAATGCGCTGGTGGTTTTGCTGACCTTTCACGCGGCGAGCTGGACGACGCTGGCTCCGGAAATCCTGACCAATCTGGCGGCCGGGGTATTCATCCTGCCGTTCTTCATCTTTTCTGCCACCTCCGGGCAGTTGGCCGACAAGCTCGACAAGGCGCAACTGGCGCGGCTGGTGAAGCTGCTGGAAATGCTGATCATGGGGGTGGCGGCGCTCGGCTTCTTTGTGCATAGCCTGGCCGTGCTGCTGACGGCGCTGTTCCTGCTTGGTCTGCATTCGACGCTGTTCGGGCCGGTGAAGTACGCGATCCTGCCGCAGCATTTGCATGCCGATGAACTGGTGGGTGGCAATGCGCTGGTTGAGTCGGGAACCTTTGTGGCTATCCTGCTTGGCACGCTGGCCGGTGGGCTGTTGGCGGCGATTGGCGGGCATCCGGCCTGGGTGGCGTTTGCCGGGTTGCTGGTGGCGGCGGCAGGTTTTGTGGCCAGTTGCGCGATTCCGCCGGCTCCCGCGCCGGTGCCGGGGCTGGTGGTCAATCTCAACCCGTTTTCCGAAACCTGGCGCAATATCGGTTTTGCCCGACACGAGCGCACGGTGTTTCTGGCGATCATCGGCATTTCGTGGTTCTGGCTCTATGGTGCCTTGTTTCTCGCGCAGTTCCCGGTGTATGCGCAGAAGGTGCTTGGCGGCGACGAGACTTCGGTGATCCTGTTGCTTGCCGTATTCACGGTCGGCATCGGCCTGGGGTCGCTGCTGTGCGAGAAATTGTCGGGTAAGCAGGTCGAGCTGGGGCTGGTTCCCCTGGGGGCGCTGGGGCTGACGCTCTTTGGCGTTGATCTGTTTTTTGCTTCGCCGATGGCGCTGTCGGCACATGCGCCGCTGGCGACGATGGTGTTGCTCGGGCAACCGGCGATCTGGCGCGTGCTCTTTGATCTGCTGGCGCTCGGCGTCTTTGGCGGGTTTTTCATCGTGCCGCTGTATGTGTTGATCCAGGTGCGTAGCGAGGTGGCGCATCGGGCGCGCATCATCGCTGCCAACAATATTCTCAACGCCCTGTTCATGGTCGTTGGCGCGCTCGGCGCGGCGGCGCTGCTCGGGCGAGGCCTGACGATTCCAGCCCTGTTTGCGCTGGCGGCGGGGTGCAATGCGCTGCTGGCGCTTTACCTGTTTTGGCGGCTCCCGGAATTCCCCCGGCGCTTTGTGGCCTGGCTGCGTTGCCGCACGCTGGGGCGCAGAGGCTAAAATAGCGGCCATGAAACTCACACTCGAAAAACTGCGTGAACGCGTCGATCTGTACGAGCGCCTGATGCGCCTTGATAAGCCGATCGGCATCCTGCTTTTGCTGTGGCCGACCTTGTGGGCCTTGTGGCTGTCGTCGTGGGGGCAGCCAAACTGGATGGTGGTGTGGATCTTCGTGCTCGGGACGGTGCTGATGCGTTCGGCCGGGTGCGTGGTCAACGATCTGGCCGACCGTGATTTCGATCCGCTGGTCGAGCGCACGAAGACGCGGCCGCTGGCGGCGGGTCTGGTGTCGACGAAAGAGGCCTTGCTTCTGGCCGGCGTGCTGGCGCTGTGCGCCTTCTGCCTGATCCTGCCGTTCCGCAGCCTGTACCTGATCGGCTTGTCCGTGGTGGCGCTCTTTCTCGCCGCGACCTACCCGCTGACCAAACGCTTCTTTGCCATTCCCCAGGCCTATCTTGGCGTGGCGTTCGGCTTTGGCATCCCGATGGCTTATGTGGCGCATCTGCACACGATCACGCCGGTGGCCTGGGAGCTGTTGTTGGCTAATGTCTTCTGGGCGGTGGCCTACGATACCGAATACGCCATGGTGGATCGCGCCGACGATCTGAAGATCGGCATCAAGACCTCGGCCATTACCTTTGGCCGCTTTGACGTGGCGGCGGTGATGTTCTGCTATGCCGCGACACTGGGTCTGATCGCCGACATCGGCATGGCGATGCATCTCGGCTGGGTGTTTTACGCCGGGCTGGCGATTGCCGCCGGGATTGCCGGGTACCACTTCACGTTGATCCGCCACCGGGAACCGGCGGCGTGCTTCAAGGCTTTCCTGCACAATAACTGGCTTGGTGCCGCCGTGTTTGCCGGCATTGCGCTGGATTTTTTGCGCGTGCAACTCACGCAGGTGAGCGGTTAGTGCCTCTGCAGGGCGCGTGGATTGGCGTTCTCCACACAGCATGCATTGCGAGGCGCATACAGAGGCGTTCCCACGGCATGGCTGTTCAAGGTTGCCGTATTGCTTGCCTCGCAGGCAAGTTAGCGCACACTAGTTCAAACGTCTCCCGGCGGCGCAGCGCTGGACTCCGGCGCGCGCTCCGGCCTTGCCGCCCTGGCCGCACGGCGTGGCTTCGTCGAGAAGCGGATGCGGCGTGCCTTCTTCGTCCATTTGCGCGGCGAGCGTATCCCAGGCGATCAGCCCGTGCTTGTCGAGCGTCAGGCGCAACACCCAGCCGCGTTTGGCGGGCGCCGAGTCAAAGCCGTCAAAGACGAAATTGCCCAGGCTGTAGACGATCAGTTTGCCGCGATAGTATTCAGCGCCCTGCGTGATGTGCGGATGGCCGCCGACCACCAGATCCGCGCCAGCGTCGATCATGGTGCGTGCCAGTTGTTTCTGGCGGGCGCCCGGCGCGGGTTCGAGCTCCCAGCCCCAGTGCATGAAGGGAATCACCAGGTTGGCACCGGCGGCGCGTGCGGCGCGGATGTCAGCAACGACCTGGCTGTCCTCGCTCCAGGCGACGCCGGGACGGTCGGCGCTGGCTTCGAACGAACGCGGTTTGTATTCGTTGTAGGAGAGTACGGCAATGCGCAGACCGTGGCGCTCGATCCAGAGCGGTGCGTGCGCCTGACGCAGATTGCGGCCGCCACCAAAGTACGGAATGCCAGCCTGTTCGAGATGCTCCAGCGTTTCAACGAAAGCGGCGGGGCCGTAATCGCCGGAGTGGTTATTGGCGACCGCTAAGGCGTCGAAGCGTCCTTTGAGCACGCGCAGCGCCTGCGGGTCGGCGCGGAAGGAGAAAATCTTGCTGTCGAGCGCCTTGCCGCGTGTGGCAATCGGGCATTCCAGATTGCCGATGGTGAAATCCGCGTCACGCAGGAGTTCGGCAAAAGGCGCCAGCGGGTCGCGCCCGGCGGCGATCACTTTCCCCGGCCCGTCGTCGAGCATGACATCCCCGGCAAAGATCAGGCGCACGGCGTCGGCGTGTGCGGTGGATAGGGAGCACAAGGCGCACAGGATGAACAGGGCGCCGCACAGGAAACGGCGTTGCGTCATGGGGCGTTCCTCCGGGCGGGGGCGGGGCGTTGGCGCAGTTCGCACCAGTAGTGCAATTCGCCGTCGCGCAAGGGTTCATAGACGTTCTGGATGCCGGTAAACCCGTAGCCCGTGCCACGCTGGGGGCGCGGCGGATAGGGGTAGGTGGCCTGATGGATGGGAACCAGCGACTCGTCGCGGTCGGAGTAGGCGTAGATCTTGATCGAGGCCAGATCGCGCGGCCACTTCTGGAAGACGACGCGGAAACGGAAGAACGAGCCGATGGCAATGTGGCCTACCTCATAAGGCGAGGCGACCGGCGCGGCTTCCAGTTGTCTGGTTTCGCCACCATAGGTGTAGTGGCACAGCACGCTTTCGGCATGGGCGCTGGCGATGAGCGCCAGTGCGCCGGCCAGTCCGGCCAGGGCGCGGACAAGCCGCCGCCGGGCGGGCGGAAGAGGAAAAAAGAGGGGCAGGGCAGACACGTCGGACTCCACATCACGGTTGGGCAGCGGGGGATAGTAGAACAGATCGGCAGCGACGGAAACCCTGCTGTTGCAGCCCTTGCCACGAGAATGCGGGAGTTCGCCTATAATCGTTTTCCTTTGCGGTCTTTTCCCGGTCAATCCTTATGAAATATCACGATCTGCGCGATTTCATCGCCCAACTGGAAAGCCTCGGCGAACTCAAGCGTGTCGCTGTCGAGGTGGATACGCGTTTCGAGATGACCGAAATCTGCGACCGCGTATTGCGAGCCGGCGGCCCGGCCATCCTGTTCGAAAAGCCGAAAACTGCGGCGGGGGTGTCTTCGATTCCGGTGCTGGCCAACCTGTTCGGTACGCCGCGGCGGGTGGCGCTGGGCATGGGCGAGGAGTCGGTCGAGGCGCTGCGCGAAGTCGGCAAGCTGCTCGCCTTCCTCAAGGAACCGGAGCCACCCAAGGGCTTGAAGGACGCCTGGGACAAGCTGCCGGTGTTCAAGCAGGTGCTCAACATGTCGCCGAAAATCGTGTCTTCGGCGGTGTGTCAGGAAATCGTCTGGGAAGGTCCGGACGTCGATCTGTCGCGCCTGCCGATCCAGCATTGCTGGCCGGGCGACGTGGCACCGCTGATTACCTGGGGGCTGACGGTGACGCGCGGACCGAACAAGCCGCGCCAGAATCTGGGCATCTACCGCCAGCAGGTGATCGGCCGCAACAAGGTGATCATGCGCTGGCTGGCGCATCGCGGCGGTGCTCTCGATTTCCGTGACCATTGCCAGAGTCATCCGGGGCAGCCGTTCCCGGTGGCCGTGGTGCTCGGCTGCGATCCGGCAACCATCCTCGGCGCGGTGACGCCGGTCCCGGACACGATCTCGGAGTACCAGTTTGCCGGGCTGCTGCGCGGGGCGAAGACGGAGCTGGTGAAGTGCCTCGGCTCGGACTTGCAGGTGCCGGCTTCGGCAGAAATCGTCCTCGAGGGGTTTATCGATCCGCAAGAAACCGCGCTCGAAGGGCCGTACGGCGATCACACCGGCTACTACAACGAGCAATCGACCTTCCCGGTGTTCACCATCGAGCGCATCACCCTGCGCAAGAACCCGATCTACCACAGCACCTATACCGGCAAGCCGCCGGATGAACCGGCGATGCTGGCGGTGGCGCTCAACGAGGTGTTCGTGCCGCTGCTGCAAAAGCAGTTCCCCGAGATCGTCGATTTCTATCTGCCGCCCGAGGGCTGTTCGTACCGGCTGGCGACGGTGAGTATTCGCAAACAGTATCCGGGCCACGCCAAGCGCGTGATGTTCGGTATCTGGAGTTTCCTGCGCCAGTTCATGTACACCAAATTCATCATCGTCGTTGATGAAGACGTGAATGTCCGCGACTGGAAAGAAGTCATCTGGGCGATGACCACGCGCGTCGATGCGGCGCGCGATACGTTGATCGCCGAGAACACGCCAATCGACTACCTCGACTTCGCCAGCCCGGTGGCCGGACTGGGCAGCAAGATGGGCATCGACGCCACCAATAAATGGCCGGGCGAAACAAGCCGCGAATGGGGCACACCCATCGTCATGGATGCCGCCGTCAAGGCACGGGTGGACGCGCTGTGGAGCGATCTGGGGCTGTAAATAAATTGAACCACGGAGCGCACGGAGAACACGGAGAAAAGCCAAGAACCCGAGAATAGGAATTACAAGGCACCCTGAGCGCGCTGAGATTTTTCTCTTGTTTCTCCCGCCTTTCTCTGTGTGCTCCGTGTTCTCTGTGGTTAAAAGGTTTTCGCTGTGTCCGCCGTGTCGTTGTGGTGATCATTTTGCGGCCTCAGTGCTCGGCGACCCAGCGCAGCAGGGCGTCCATCGCCGGTTTGCCGAGGCGCGACCTGGCGTCGTTGATGAGAAAAACCACGACCCAGCGTCTGCCTGAGCTGTCCAGGACATAACCGGCAATCGCCCGAACGTTTTCCAGATAGCCGGTTTTCAGGTGGGCGCGTCCGGCCGCCGCGCTTTCGCCGAGGCGCTTTTTCAGGGTGCCGTCAATGCCGGCCAGCGGCAGCGACGACATCAGTTCCGGCATCACCGGGCTTTGCCAGGCCGCGAGCAATACCTGGCTCAGTCCGTCGGCCGAGATGCGTTCGCTGCGTGAAAGCCCGGAGCCGTTGTCGAGCACCAGTTCCGGCAGTTTCAATTCCTTTTCGGTCAGCCAGGCCTTGATGCGCTGTTGTGCGCCTTCCGGGGTGGCGGGACGGCGGGCGTCAAGGGTCAGGAAGATTTGCCGCGCCATGACGTTGTTGCTGAATTTATTGACCTCCCGGACGATTTCGCCGAGGGCCGGGGATTCGCTTACGGCCAGCGGATTGGCAGTAGCCGGGGTAATGCCCTCGCGGACCTTGCCGCGCAGGGTGCCGCCCAGTTCGCGCCAGAGCGCGCGGAAGAGTTGTTCAACCTGGGTGTCGGCGGCCCAGGGCGAAAGGTTCAGCGCCTTGTCGCCGCAGCGGGCAGGGAATACGCCGTGCAAATCCAGCGTTCCGTTATTGACCGTGACCTTGAATTTTTCACGCCAGTCGCCGCACGACTCGTCGCTCAGCCTGAGCCGGTTGTTGATGCGCAAGTCCTCGCTTGGCGTTTCGGCAACGATGGCGACGGTTTTCTGGAGCGGATCGGGACGCAGGAGCAGACGGATACTCTTGAGGTTGACCAACAAGGCATCCGGTCCGGCGTTATACGGACGCCAGGGTTCATTGTCGAAAGCTGCCGGGTCGTGCGGAGGGACGGCAAAAGCACTGCGGTCGAGGACGAGGTCGCCGTCGATGTCGCGCACCCCGCGTGTGCGCAATTGGCGCAAGAGAAGCCAGAACTGTTCCAGCGCCAGGCGGGGGTCGCCACTGCCGCGCAGGTAAAGATTCCCGTTGAGTTGTTCCTTGAGCGGGGGTGCGTCCGCCAGCGCCTCGGTTTTCCAGGCGTAAGCCGGGCCGAGCAGTTCAAGTGCGGCGTAGGTCGTCAGCAGCTTCATCGTTGAAGCCGGGTTCATGGCCTGCTGGGCGTTGTGCCGGAGCAGCGTTGTCGGGCTGTCGACGCGCTGCACGACGGCGGCGACGTGGTGCGGGGAAATCCGCGCTTCCTTGAGCGCCTCTATGACTGGTGGCGGCAATGCGCTGCCGGCCCTGGCCGTAGCGCAAATGAAAAGGCAGAGCGCCGCCATGAAGGCGGGTCCGGCGAGGCGGGCAGGGCAGGCGTTGGTCATAACGGATGACGGTATGTACTATAGTGATCGACAGGGGGAATAATAACCAAGAACGGTCGGGGGCGGCATGCATGAACAGCGTCGGCATCAGCGCATACGTTTCAATCCCTCGCCGCTGGTGCGGCTCGGCCAGACCGGACGTGCCGGGACGGGAACGCTGGAAAATCTGTCGCTCGGTGGTTTGATGGTGCGCACCTCTTTGCCGCTCGAAGTCGGCAAGCCTTTCGGCTGTGAATTTTCGGTGTTCGATTCGCCGTGCATCGACATGGCGGCGGAGGTGGTCAACCGGGTGGGCGACTGCTTCGGCGCGCGTTTCCAGGCCGGCCCGCTCAGCGCCTGCCTGATCCAGGAATCGATCGATAGCGCACTGGCTGTTGGCCGGGCGTCGGTGTTGAGCGTCAACGAGATGCAGGGGTGCAAGGTGATGCGTGTGGCCGGCGGATTGAACGCCAGCGTACACGATGATTTCATGTACGGTTTGATCCGTTGTCGGGTAGCGGCGCTCGATCTGTCCGAGGTCACGCGTATCGACCGGGAAGGGGCCGAACTCTGCCGCATGGCCGTCGCGCAGTATGGCGTGCGGATACTGAACCCGTCGCTCAGCGTAATGGCTATGATGGACGGAGAAACGTCAATTTTGTCCTGTCTTGAACGAGGGGGGTTGAAATGACTGAACATCTGCAACTGAAAACAAAAATAGCCTTGCTGATGGGGGTTGCCCTGTTGGGGATGTTGAGCTTGGTGCTTTTTTCGGCGCTGGGTGTGCGCAATGATCTGATTGATGGGCGCAAGGCGTTGATACGCTCGGTTCTCGAAGGTGTTCACGCGACCGTCGGTGACTATCAGGCGCAGGAAGTGTCCGGCGCGATGACGCGTGAACAGGCGCAGAAAGCGGCGGCTGCAGCGATCGGTATGGTGCGTTATGGGGGTAAGGATGGGCGTGCCGAATACGTGTATTCGTTTACCACCGAAGGGGTCGGCATCTATCACGTCATCAGCGAGCGGATCGGGCAGAACATGCTGGAGAAGATCAGGGACTCGCAAGGAAACTATACGTGGAAGGATATCCTTGCTGCCATTCAACAGAGCCCGCAGGGCGCTTACCTGACGACCCTGACGGCGCGTCCGGGGCAAAAGGACACCGTGGAAAAGCTGGGCTACGTCAAATTGTTCGAGCCATGGGGGTGGATTGTCGGTACCGGGGTTTATATCGACGATATCAATGCCGAATTCCACAAGCGGTTGCTCTCGCATCTTTCGATTGCCGCGCTGCTGATGGCATTGATTGCCGTTCTGGGGTTCGCCATCGCTCGCGGTGTCCTGCGTCAGGTGGGCGGCGAGCCGGCTGACGCCATTCGTTTCATGAGCCGCATCGCGGCCGGAGAATTGTCCGGTGATTTGCCGCAGGCCGCCAAAGGCAGCATGATCGATTCGATGGGCAGCATGGTGCTCGGATTGCGGCAGATGGTATCCGAGATCGCCATGCTGGCGACAAAATTGTCGGCCGGAGCCGAACATGTCAGTACGGCATCGCGCGATGTCGCTGCTGCGTCCGCCAAACAGTCGGATGCCACGGCATCGATGGCCTCGGCGATCGAAGAAATGACGGTCAGCATCAACCATATTTCCGATAGTGCCAAGGATACCCAGGGCTATTCGCTCTCGTCGGTCGATCTGTCGGAAGACGGTTTCAACCGGATTCAGCGCGCAAGCGATGAAATCAACCAGATTTCTTCCGCAGTGAATGAGGCTTCCGTGCGTATTGGCAAACTCGAAGAAGGGGCCAATCAGATATCGTCGATTGCGTCGGTGATCAAGGATATTGCCGGACAGACCAATTTGCTGGCGCTCAACGCAGCCATCGAGGCGGCGCGTGCGGGAGAGCAGGGGCGCGGTTTCGCCGTGGTGGCCGACGAGGTGCGCAAGCTGGCCGAAAGAACCTCGGCCGCCACGGTCGAGATCGAGGAAATGATTGCCGGAATTCAATCAGATACGGTTCAGGTCGTTGGCGTCATGGATGCGGCACAACCACAGGTTGCTGCCGGAGTGCAGGCAGCCGAGGGGGCTGCGGAATCATTGCGCAAAATCAGGGATGGTGCGCAGACGACGCTGGAGCGGATTCGCGAAGTGGCCGATTCGACCAAGGAGCAGAGCATTGCCAGCGACAATATCGCGCAGAAGGTCGAGGAGATCGCTTTGATGGTCGAAGAGACTGCGACGGCGATGAAGATGACGGCGAATACGGCCGGCGACATGGAAGCGATTGCGCATGAACTGTTTGTGCTGGTCGGGCGTTTTCGCTGTTGATCGAACCGGGGGCGAGGCGGAGGGTCAGAAAAGGCTGGCGATGACGTCGCGGTCGCGCGCCCGCAGTTTTTCCAGACCTTTGGCCGCTTCCTGCGTGGCGCCGTGCGTCCCGATGTGGGCGTCGAGGCGTGCCAAGGTTTGCGCTAGGGGAAGTGGGCTCTCGTGCCAGTGTTGCCTGAAATCGCCTTCCGTCAGTCGTTCGCAGCCGAGCTTGCCGCCGTGCAGGCGGACGAAAACGACGGTTTGTCCGTCGCGCCGGATGACGACTGCCGTTTCCTGTTGAGCATTGGTGACGACCATGTCGGCATCGTACCAGTTTCGCCGGTGTTTATCGCGTACAGCAGGGCCTGTGCGCGATAGACGCGTGGCCTCGGCGTAAATTTTCTTTCGCCCGTGCTCTTGAAAAACGGGTACGCTGTCCCTATGATTAGCACTCGACCGCTTCGAGTGCTAACAAAAACCACGCGCGAAGCGCTGATTCGCTCCGGCGAAGATCGATTGGTTTGTGGTGACTATTGCTTAAAACAGGAGATAACAGCATGAAAATCCGTCCTTTGCATGATCGCGTGATCGTCAAGCGCCTTGAAGAAGAACGCAAGACCGCCTCGGGTATCGTGATTCCCGATAATGCCGCCGAAAAGCCCGATCAAGGCCAGATTCTGGCGGTTGGCCCCGGCAAGCGCGATGAGAACGGCAAGCAAGTGGCGCTGGACGTCAAAGTCGGCGACCGCGTCCTGTTCGGCAAGTATGCCGGTCAGAGCGTCAAGGTCGACGGCGAGGAGCTGCTGGTCATGCGCGAAGAAGACATCATGGGGGTCGTCGAGGCCTGAGTTCCTCTCGCCGCGTAAGACGATTCCCGCTTAAACCCATCAATACTCAGGAGTTTCATTATGGCAGCAAAAGACGTTAAATTTGGCGATTCCGCCCGCGCCCGCATGGTTGAAGGGGTGAACATCCTGGCCGACGCGGTCAAGGTTACCCTCGGTCCGAAAGGCCGCAATGTGGTTCTTGAGCGTTCCTATGGTTCCCCCACGGTGACCAAGGATGGTGTTTCCGTCGCCAAGGAAATCGAACTG
>CAYTWY010000062.1:0-10408 GCA_964440925.1 uncultured Propionivibrio sp.
GTGATCTGCCCCTGCGCATCGGCGTCAAAGCCATGCGTCAGGGCATTGACCAGCAGATTGCTGAGCACCTGCGCCAGCAATCCCGGGTAGGTATCCATCTCGATGTCTTCCGGACATTCGAGGCTGACCTTGATCTTGCGTTTCTTGTACTTGGGACGCAAGCTGGTCAGCACCTCGTCGAGGTAACCGCGCAGATCGAAATGGCGGCGTTCCTCCGAAGTCTCGTCCGCTGCTACCTGCTTGAAACTCTGGATCAGGTGCGCCGCTCGTTCGACGTTGCTGAGCACCAGGCGCGCACCTTCGGTAATGGCATCGATGAATTCGAGCAGTTCGGATTTCTTGATCACCCCCTCATGCACTTGTCTCGCCGTTTTCTGCGTCTGATCGAGCAGAAAAGAAGCACCGCTTACCGCCACGCCCACCGGCGTATTGATCTCATGCGCGACCCCGGCCACCAGCGAACCCAGCGAAGCGAATTTTTCCGACTGCACCAGGCTGTTTTGCGCCTGTTGCAGATGATCGAGCGCCTGCGACAGTTCCTCGTTCGACTGGCGCAATTTGTTTTCCACCTCGATACGCTTCTCGATATCCGAAACCAGGCGTTGCTCGATGCGGTTGAACGCCTCGACGACTTCGCCAAATTCGTCCTCGCAGTGCAGCGCCAGGGTTCTCGCCTGGGGATTTCTCGCCAGATCCTTGAACGCGTTCGACAGCTGCGCCAGGGGATCGACAAACAGACGGCTGGTGATATAAAACAAAGCCAGGCCGAGAATCAGGTTGAGGAAAGCAATTTCGAGAAAACGGTTACGCAACTGTTCCCTCAGCAACCAATCGACGGCCTGCCGGCTGAAGACGACCTGCGCATACCCCTCGTACTTGCCCGATTCGCCCCCTACCGTATCCACATCGCTAACGGAGGGCGGATGAACATACAAGGGAACACGACTCGTCTCCTCGTTGGCCGAATCCCGCGCCTGGCGCCCGAGACTCTCTGCAGCGGAAGCGGAAAACATGCCGCCTTTTTCACGCAGCATCCACAGCACATCGGTACCGTTCTCAGCCACCCGATAAAGACGGATCTCCACGACATCGGGCGATTCCAGTTCAGCATCGATGGCGCTTGCCGCCTGAAACTTGTCGTAATTCCACAAGGCATTGTCCAGGCTCACCCGCAGACGCGCAGCGAGCGCCTGTTTGCGCTCTTCGAAACGCGCGTTGAGGTCGGCACGCAAAGCGTAATAGGACATCGCGCCCGAGCCAACAAGCACCACGGTAACCAGCAGAAAGATGAGCAGATTGAGCTTGAAACGCATGGCAGCCCTTCAACCCGATAGATGGCGCAAGTTCTTGCCCGATAGATGCCGCAAACGCAATGGATATCGCCAGGCAACCGTATGCTTCGCAGCTTAGTCCATGTGCAGACAGTATGCTCGATCAGAGCCGCTGTAAAGAAGCACGTACCCCGGCTCGCCTGCCGTTACAATGCGGGCATGTGCCGCGCCGCAAGGAACCCGGGGCGTGCCCGGCTGTCGCAAGACAGGATGCGCCATAACAAACCCTGAACGAAAAGAGGACCGCCATGAAAAACGTTGTTGTCGTAGGCGCCAGCGCCAATGAAGAACGCTACTCCAACAAGGCCATGAAAATGCTGGCCGAACACGCATACCAGCCGATTCCGGTGGCACCGGGCACTACGGAAATCCTGGGCCAGAAAGTTTATGCCCGCATCGGCGAGGTGCGCGAAAAAGTGCACACCGTCACCCTGTACGTCTCTCCGCCACGGCAGCAGGGATTGATCGACGAGATCATCACGCTAAAGCCGGAACGCGTGATTTTCAACCCCGGCACGGAAAACCCGGCCGTCTACGCGCAGCTCAAAAACGCCGGCATCGAAGTCGTCGAGGCGTGCACGCTGGTGATGCTCAGAACCGGCCAGTTCTGAGCACCAGGGCGGCGCGACGCCCCGCCGCCCTAGAGCGCCACCTGCGTGCCGAGTTCGACCACACGGTTGCTGGGAATGCGATAGAACGCCGTTGCGCTGCTGGCATTGCGGAACATGGCGATGAACAGCTTTTCGCGCCACAGCACCATCTTCGAGGCTCCCATCTTGGGAATCAGGGTCGCCTTGCCAAGGAAGAATGATGTTTCCATCATGTCGAGAACGAGTCCCTGCTCGGCACAGCAGCGCAGCGCCGCGGGAATGTCCGGCTCGTCCTTGAAACCGTATTGCACGATCACGGTATAGAAATCGCCCTTCAGCTTGTGTACTTCGACACGGTCGATTTCCGGAACGTAGGGCACGTCGAAAACGCTGACCGAAACCAGCAGTACGCGTTCGTGCAACACCTTGTTGTGCATCAGGTTGTGCAGCATGGCGTTGGGCACCCGGTCAGGAACCGAGGTCATGAACACTGCCGTTCCCGGAACGCGGATCGGCATCGAGACCATCAGGGCATCAATGAACGAACCAAGCTCGATCGATTCGTCGTTCAGGCGCTCGTAAAGCAGCTGGCTGCCGCGCTTCCAGGTACTCATGACGAGAAACACGAGCGACCCGACCGCCAGCGGAAACCAGCCACCATCGGGAATCTTCAGGATATTGGCGCAAAAGAAGGTCAGCTCGATCGACAGGAAGCAGGCAAACAGCGCCAGCGCCCGCCCCCAGCCCCAGCCCCAGACCTTGGCCGCAACCACGATGGCCAACGTCGAGGTGATCACCATGTCGCCGGTCACGGCGATGCCGTAGGCTCCGGCCAGGTTATTGGTCGACTGGAAGCCGATGACCAGCACCACCACAGCAAGGAACAACCCCCAGTTAACGCCCGGCAGATAGACCTGGCCTTCCTCGCGTTCCGAAGTGAATCGCACGTCGAAACGGGGAACGAAACCCAGTTGCATGGCCTGCCGGGTGACCGAGAAAGCCCCGGAAATAACCGCCTGCGAAGCAATGACGGTCGCCGCCGTAGATAGCCCGACCAGCGGATAGAGCGCCCAGTCGGGCGCCAGATGGTAGAAGGGGTTGGCCACCGAGGCCGGATCGGCGAGCAACAGCGCGCCTTGTCCGAAATAGTTGAGGATCAGCGCCGGCAGGACAAGGCCGAACCAGGCCTGGCGGATCGGCCGGCTGCCAAAATGCCCCATGTCCGCGTACAGCGCCTCGGCGCCGGTCACGGCGAGGACGACAGCGCCCATGGCCACAATAGCGATACTTCGGTTCTCGAACAGGAAACGCAGCGCGTAGACGGGGTTGAGCGCGCCGAGCACGGCGGGCATGGCCAGCAGATTGATGAGGCCGAGCAGGGCCAGGGTGGAAAACCACAGACTCATGACCGGGCCGAAAAAGGCGCCGACGGAAGCGCTTCCGTGCCGCTGGAAGAAAAACAGGCAGAACAGCACCAGCAGGGTCAGCGGAATGATGTACGGACGAAATGCCGGCGTCGCCACATCCAGACCTTCCAGCGCCGAAAGAACCGACATCGCCGGCGTCACCATGCCATCCCCATAGAACATGCCGGCGCCGAGCAGGCCGGCAAGCATAATGGCGCGCTGGCGTTTCGGCTTGCCCTTGGCATCGCTCAGCGCCAGCGAAATGAGCGCCATGATGCCGCCCTCGCCGCGGTTGTCGGCACGCATGATGAATACCACGTATTTGATCGAAACAACGATGATCAATGACCAGACGATCAGCGAGAGAATGCCGAGCACGTTGTCGGCCGTCAGTGGAATCGGATGGTTGCCGGCAAAGACTTCCTTCAGGGTATAGAGCGGGCTCGTGCCGATGTCGCCATAGACGACGCCGAGCGCCGCCAGAGCCAGCGCCGCCTGTTGCGATATTCCGTGAGTCGATCCCTGACGCATCAAAATTTTCTCTTTCGAAAACGGGTCGCCAACGCCCGGGCACGGCCAACTGGCCGGCCGGATCGGCGTGGAGGTTCGTGCACCGGCTTGCGTTCTTTTGCGCCAGACTTCTTCAGAGGAAGTCCTCTTTCCGCCGGCCCCCCCCGTGAAAGGGGGGTCATTTTGCTCCAGATCGTTTCATCCGGCAACCACAGCGCAGCGCCGAAATGTCCGGCGACGCGGTAAAATCCGCCCGCCGCCGCTTTTCGATCGCTCCGTTTCGGAACGGCTTCTTTCCCGGCCCCTCTCTCCATGCCACTCCCAGCCTTCGATCCCGCCCACTATTCCGAGCAACTGGCCGCCAAGGCAGCGCAGTTCGCCGCCGCTTTCGCCGCTTTTTCCCTGCCCGAGGTCGACGTGCATGCCTCGGCGCCGCTCTACTACCGCCTGCGCGCCGAATTCCGCATCTGGCACCAGGAGGGCCGGGTGGACTACGCCATGTCCGATCCGGAAAACCCGAAGCGGCCGCTGCTCGTCGAGGACTTTCCCGCTGCCAGCACGGCCATCTGCGCCCTCATGCCGCGCCTGCGGCAACGTCTGCAGGACAGCCCGATCCTGAAAAAGCGCCTGTTCCAGGCCAACTTTCTGTCGACACTGAGCGGCGAGTTGCTGCTCACCCTCATCTACCACTGCCCGCTCGACGCAGACTGGGAAACAGCCGCCAACGCCCTGGCGCAGGAGCTGGGCATTTTCCTGATCGGCCGCAGCCGCAAGCAGAAAATCGTCATCGGCCGCGACTGGCTGCTGGAAGAATTCGAGGTCAACGGTCGCCATTTACGCTACCAGCAGATCGAAGGCGCCTTCAGCCAGCCGAACGGTGGCATCAACCGCCAGATGCTTGCCTGGGCGTGCCGGCGGGCCGCCCCCCTGGGCGACGATCTGCTCGAACTGTACTGTGGCAACGGCAATTTCACACTCGCCCTGGCGCCGCTATTTAACCGCGTGCTGGCTACCGAAGTGAGTACGGCCTCGGTCAGGGCGGCACACTACAATATTGCCGCCAACGGCGCCGAAAACATCGATCTGGTGCGCATGTCGAGCGTCGAAATCAGCGCCGCCTTCGCCGAGCAGCGCGTTTTCCGCCGGCTGCAGGACATCGGCCTGAAAGCCTATCGCTTCTCGACGGTGTTCGTCGATCCGCCGCGCTGCGGCCTCGACCCGGCGACACTTGCCCTGGTCAGCCGCTTCGACCATATCCTGTACATCTCCTGCAACCCGCAGACCCTGCGCGAGAACGTCGCCGCGCTCGAGCCAACGCACCGCGTCGCGGCCGCCGCGCTCTTCGACCAGTTTCCCTACACCCATCACCTCGAATGCGGCCTGCTGCTCAGCCGGCGCTGACCTCAGATCGGAACAGGCCAGAAGCCAGGAAACATGATCCTTCCCGGCACACCACGCCGCAAGACGCCTATTGACGAGGCACACCGGGCAGCGCACACTCCAGCCACCGCCCATTTACCGCACACGGGCGGATACAGCGTGCCCGCGTCGGTCACGCTCTGTGCGGCAGCGCTTTACCCATGCCCTCAAAAATCTCCAGCGCCCTCGCCGGCGCGCGCGACATCGCCCCCCTGACCATCGGCACCACGCCGCTGGCCGTCGTTTTCGGCACGCTGGCCGTCAGCAGCGGCCTGCCGCCGCTGGCCGCCATCGCCATGTCGATCCTGGTCTTCGCCGGTTCGGCGCAATTCGTCTCGCTCAGCCTGATCGGCGCCGGCGCGGCGTTGCCGGTCATCTGGCTCACCACTTTCGTCATCAACCTGCGCCACGCGCTGTACAGCGCCACCCTGCAACCGCTCGCCCGACACTGGTCGCTGCCCTCGCGCGCGCTCGCCGCGTTCTGGCTCACCGACGAATGTTTCGCCGTCATCGAACGCCACCGGCAACAGGCGGGCGCAGCCGACACCCTGCCTTACTATCTCGGCGCAGCGGCCTTTTTCTATTGCAACTGGGTGGCATGGACCGCCCTCGGCGCCCTGCTCGGCGAGCGACTCCCCGGACTGTCCACCCTCGGCCTCGACTTCGCCATGCTCGCCACTTTTGCCGCCATGACCGCCCCGCAACTCAAGAGCGCCACCCCGGTCGCCGTCGCCCTGACGGCCGGCAGCGTCGCCTGGCTCGCCCGCACGCTGCCGTACCAGCTTGGACTGATGCTCGCTGCTCTGGCCGGCATCGCCGTCGGCGTGACACTCGACGCCCTGCGTCGCACCACGAACAAGAAAGGGCCGCCATGAACGACACGCTATGGCTGACCCTGCTTGGCATGTGCGCCGCCACTTTCTTGATCCGCGCCAGTTTTCTTGTCTTCGGCGAGCGCCTGCGCTTTCCAACGGCATTTGTCACCGCCCTGGGCCATGTGCCAGTCGCCGTATTGACGGCCATTGTCGTTCCCGCCGCGCTGGCGCCGGCGGGAACGCCCGACCTGTCGGCAACCAACCCCTATCTCGTCGGCACCCTGCTCGCCGGCCTGCTTGCCTGGAAAAGCGGGCGCACCCTGCTCGCCGTCGTTGCCGGCTTCGCCCTCTTCGCCCTGATGCGCTGCCTGGCCTGAGCGCGTTGCACCAACCGCGCCGCTCTGCTATCTATTAAGTAGCAAGTAGCGCGCACCCAAGCAGGACACGCTGCCGGGCAAAACAGCACATGTCAAAGCGACGCGCCGCAAAAGCGCGGATGGTCATCAAACGGTAACAAAGCTGCGCTAGGCTGTAGCCCATGAACCCGACAATGTCCTTACCCTGACAACGAAGGAGGCTCGCCATGTTCGCTCCAGCACGCACCCGCCATTTCGCCGCCCTGATGCTGACCCTGCTCGCCGGCACGCTCGGCAGCGCCGCAACGGCACAGGCGCAGATCATCCGCATCGACGGTTCATCGACCGTCTTCCCGATTACCGAAGCGGTGGCCGAGGATTTCCAGAAGGCCAAAAAAAATGCCGTCAAGGTCACCGTCGGCATTTCCGGCACCGGCGGCGGCTTCAAGAAATTCTGTCGCAACGAGATCGATCTGGCCAACGCCTCGCGCCCGATCACCCGATCGGAAATGGAAATCTGCAAGGCTGCCGGCGTCGAATACTTCGAAATGCCAATCGCCTTCGATGCCCTGACCGTCGTCATCCACCCGAAAAACCCCTTCCTCAAGCAGATTACCGTGGCCGAACTGAAAGCGCTGTGGGAACCCGCCGCACAAGGCAAAATCACCCGCTGGCGGCAAATCAACCCGGCCTGGCCCGATACCCCGATCAAGCTCTTCGGCGCCGGTGCGGATTCGGGGACTTTCGAATACTTCACCGAGGCGATTGTCGGCAAGGCCAAATCGTCGCGCGGCGACTACACGGCCTCGGAGGATGACAACGTGCTGGTACAGGGCGTGTCGCGCGATATCCACGCACTCGGCTATTTTGGCTATGCCTACTATGCCGAAAACAAGAACCGTCTCAAGGCACTGCCGATCGTCCCGCCACAAGGCGGCGCCGCCGTTGCCCCGAGCGATGAAACAGTGACCAAAGGAAGCTATCAGCCGCTCTCACGCCCGATCTTCGTCTACGTCAAGGCCAGTTCGCTGAAAAAAGCGGAAGTGCGCGAATTCATCGACTTCTATATGCAGCACGCCGCGACCCTGATCCGGGAAGTGAAATACGTGCCGCTGCCCGCCTCAGCCTACGCGCTCAACCTCGAACATGTACGCAAAAACCGCCTGGGGTCAGTCTTCGGCGGCGAAAACAGGATCGGCATCACCATCCAAGATCTGATGCGGCGTGCGGCCAAATTGTGACTATTCCCAAGCGAAAGAGAGACGCCGCCCGATGACCGAAAACACACTTTCCCGCCCGGCGGCGGTCAGCGCACGCCTTTCGCACAAGCTGACACGCCACTTCAGCGAACGCCTGATCGAGGCGCTGCTTTTCGCCGCCGCCGCGGTTTCGGTGCTCACCACCATCGGCATCCTGTATGTGCTGGTTTCCGAATCGGTGCACTTCTTCACGCACGTGCGCCTCATCGATTTCCTCACCGACACGCAATGGACGCCACTCTTCGACGACGCGCATTTCGGCATCATGGTGCTCATCTCCGGCACGCTGGTTTCTTCTCTGGTGGCGCTGCTGCTGGCCATTCCGGTCGGCATGGTGATCGCCCTCTACCTGACCGAGTTCGCCGGCGCGCGGACACGCGAGCTGGCCAAGCCGGTTCTCGAACTGCTCGGCGGCATCCCGACCATCGTCTTCGGCTACTTCGCGCTGCTCATGGTGACGCCGCTGCTGCAACGCCTGATTCCGGAACTGCCCGGTTTTTCGCTGCTCTCCGCCGGTCTGGTGATGGGCATCATGATCGTCCCCTATATCGCCTCGCTCTCCGAAGATGCCATGCGCGCCGTGCCGATGGCTCTGCGCGAAGGCTCTTACGCCATGGGTGCGACACGCCTGCACACTGCCCTGCACGTCGTCGTTCCGGCGGCCTTTTCCGGGCTAGCCGCCTCGTACATCCTGGCCATCTCGCGCGCAGTCGGAGAAACGATGATTCTCGCCGTCGCCGCCGGCATGCAGCCCAACCTGACCTGGAATCCGCTCGAACCGGCGGCCACCATCACCTCGTACATCGTGCAGGTGGCGCTCGGCGACCTGCCGCACGGTTCGCTCGGTTACCAGACCATCTTCGCCGCCGGACTGATGCTGATCGTGATCACCCTGGTGTTCAACATTGCCGGTCAGTACCTGCGCCGCCGCTTCCGGGAGAACTATTGATGCAGAAAACACTGGTCAACAACGCCAGAATCCGTGCCCTGATCCGTGCCGGCAAGATCAAGGACACCCTGTTTACGGCTCTCGGCATGGCTTTTCTGGCCATGGCGATACTGATCATTGCCCTGCTTGTCGTCGACATGGCAATCAAGGGCCATGATCGCTTCTCGCTCGATTTCTTCCTCAGCTTCGCCTCGCGCCGCGCCGCGCAGGCCGGCATCCTCTCGGCCTGGGTCGGCTCGCTGCTGGTCATGCTGGTTACCGCGCTGGCCGCCGTGCCGCTCGGTGTCGCCGCCGGCCTCTATCTGGAAGAATACGCGCGGCGCAACTGGCTGACCGAAATCATCGAGATCAACGTCACCAACCTTGCTGCCGTACCCTCGATCATCTATGGCCTGCTCGCCCTCGGCATCTTTGTCTATCAGTTCGGCTTCGGTCAGAGCATCCTGTCGGCCGGGCTGACCCTCGCCCTGCTCATCCTGCCGATCATCATCGTTTCGACGCGGGAAGCCATCCGCAGCATCCCGGCCATGATCCGCGAAGCGTCGATGGCCGTCGGCGCCACGCGCTGGCAGACCTGCCGCTACCACATCGTTCCCTACGCCATGCCGGGCATCCTCACCGGGGTCATCATCGGCCTGGCGCGCGCCATCGGCGAAACAGCGCCGATCATCACCATCGGCGCGCTGACCTTCATCGCCTTCCTGCCGCCTGCACCCTTCACGCCGGGTCCGGACGGTATCAGCAGCGGCCTGTTCGACTGGACAATGTCGCCGTTTACAGTGATGCCCATCCAGATCTTCAACTGGACTTCGCGCCCCGACCCGGCCTTCGAAGCCAACGCCGCGGCAGCCGGCTTCGTTCTCATGAGCATGGTACTCGGCATGAACGCCCTCGCCATTTACCTGCGCTACAAACTGCGCAAGCGCATCAAGTGGTAGCCGACGTCCAACCCGACACCCCCGAAACGCCAATGGAATCTATCATGCAGACTCAAGACACCCCCCGCCTGAAAGCCGAAGCGCGCCAGCTCAGCTTCTATTATGGAGAAATGCGGGCGCTGAAGAATATCGACATGCCGATTTTCGAAAAAAAGGTCACCGCCCTGATCGGCCCGTCCGGCTGTGGCAAATCAACCTATCTGCGCAGCTTCAACCGCATGCACGACCTTTATCCGGGTAACCGTTATAAGGGCGAAATCCGCTTTTTCCCCGACGATACCAACCTGCTCTCGCCAGAAGTCGATCCCATCGAAGTGCGCATGCGCATCGGCATGGTCTTCCAGAAGCCGAATCCGTTCCCCAAGTCGGTCTATGAAAACGTCGCCTACGGCCTGCGCATCCGCGGCGAAAACAACAAGCGCCGCCTCGACGATAAGGTCGAGCAGGCGCTGCGCGCCGCCGCTCTGTGGGATGAAGTCAAGCCCCGGCTACAGGACATGGCAACCAATCTTTCCGGCGGCCAGCAGCAGCGCCTGTGTATCGCCCGCGCGCTGGCCACCGATCCGGAGCTGCTGCTCTTCGACGAACCGACTTCGGCGCTCGATCCGCTGGCCACCGGGGCCATCGAGGATCTGGTGCACGAACTGAAAAAACATGTCACGATCGTGATCGTCACCCACAACATGCAGCAGGCCGCGCGCGTCTCGGATTACACCGCCTATATGTATCTGGGCGAACTGATCGAATTCGGTGCCACCGACGAAGTCTTCTTCAAGCCGCGCGACAAACGCACCGAAGACTACATCACCGGCCGCATGGGTTAAGGAGAACGCCA
>CAYTWY010000063.1:0-2280 GCA_964440925.1 uncultured Propionivibrio sp.
ACGGGTCAGTTTTAGATGAAAACCCTGGGTCAAAATTCGGTGGAAATCAACACCCATTGCATCCTTGATAGGCCGCGTGGCGTCGCCTCAGCACCACCAAGAATACAGAAGCCGTTGATCCGGAAGGGTCAGCGGCTTTTTCATTTGCCGAAGCCTGCCGGGTGGGTCACAAAGGTGGGGCACAATGGCTGGCGAATACCTCAAGTCATCTCGGCATGGAACCGTATTTTACTTCCGGCGACGTGTGCCGGGGTGCAGGTCAGGGTTCGCGGCATGGCGTCAAGCAGGAGCAGGGCATCGAATTGTCATGTCGAACTGCCGGACACAATTTATCGACGACGCCGGAAGCCGAACATTGGCTCGGTCTTGATCTGCTGGCGTAGAGAGTCATAATGCCCGGGAAACGACAATAAAGGCGGCGCATGGAACTTGTTCTGATCGGTCTTGCAGCCCTGCTGACCTCCGGTCTGACCCTGTTCTCCGGCTTCGGTCTGGGGACGATGCTGATGCCGGTCTTCGCCCTGTTCTTCCCCTTGCCGCTCGCCATCGCGGCAACCGCGGTGGTGCACCTTGCCAGCAATCTTTTCAAGTTCGGGCTGATGGCCCGACACGCCAGTTGGCCGGTCGTGGCGAAATTCAGCCTGCCGGCCGCCATCGCGGCAATTCTTGGCGCAGCTTCGCTGACCTTCTTCGACCGCTTACCCGCCCTGTGGCACTATAGTTTCGCCGGCTCGGATTTCGCAATCACTCCCGTAAAGGCCGTTATCGGCAGCCTGATTGTGCTGTTCGCGCTACTCGAACTGTCACCGCGTTTTCAGGCGCTGGCCTTCCCGCCGCGCTGGCTGGCGCTCGGCGGAACGCTTTCGGGGTTTTTTGGCGGGCTTTGCGGCAATCAGGGCGCATTGCGCGCGGCATTTTTGCTGAAAGCGGGTTTATCCAAGGAGGCGTTCGTGGCAACCGCTGTGGTCTCGGCCGTCATCGTCGACGCCGTTCGCCTTGCGGTATACGGCGGTGCCATGCTTGGCGAACATCTGCTACAAATTCAGGCGCTCGCCCTGCCGGTGGCGGTTGGATCACTCTGCGCTTTCATCGGTGCGCTCGCCGGTCAGCGTATTTTGCAGAAAGTCACGCTTCGTACGGTACAACGCATTGTGGTCATGGTCATGCTCGGCATCGGCACAGGACTGACCCTTGGCTGGATATGAACCCCGCCTGATTTTGCATCCGCGGTTCATGGCTGGCACATAAGTCTGGCGGCACCAGATGCCGCCAACAACCAAGGGGCGCGCCAGATAGCCACTCAGGCACGGCGAAACAGCGTTCCGAGGCGCTGCCACAGGGTTTTTCTCTCGCCCATGCCGTAGGTTCGGGCAACATCGCGGCAGAAGTCCACATAGCCGGGCGTAATCGGTGGCGCCGGGATGCCGAGTCCGGAAAAGAAGGTGCCTATGGCTTCTTCATCGATTGCCCGGCCAGCGGCGCGGCAATACTGGGCGAGTGAAAGCTCCTGCCCCCACCATCCGGCAGCACGCGGGCGCAGAGCGGCAACCATCGCCGCACTCTGTGCTGGCGCCTCGGCGGCAGGAAAATTCGGCCAGATGTCGGCATAAAGATAATCGACCCCCCGGCCGGCGGCGCAGGCCTCGACCTGACGTGCAAAATCGGCGCCAAGCGCATCGGCCTGAATGATTTTCACCTTGTCGCGGCAAGGCCAGTTTTCGAAATCGGTCGACGCCTGCATCAAGGCGACAATGTGCGGCGAAATTTCGCTGACGATGACCAGATCGACGTCCGCTTTCATCGCCGCCGCATAAGCGTACATGCCCATACCCAGACCGGCAGTCACCACCACCCCATGCGCGCAGTGCACATGCCAGGCGTGGCTTTCCTTTTCCAGCAGGCCGATCGACATCCACACCGTTTTTCCCTGGCGCAGCACGGAGCGGGCCTCGATGGCACACGTATCGAGATAACCGTCGCAGCGACTGGGCAGGTGGTTCTCGATGCGCCACTCGCCCTGACGTGCCGGACGGCAGACGGGCACCGGAAACAGGCCGAAGCCGTAATTCGCGCTCATTTTGTCTGGGGTTTGCGCCATGGGAGAGAGCATATGCAGGATATCCAAGCCGCGCATCATAGCAAACGGCCATTGCGCCGCGCCGCACAGCGTTTATTACCCTCAGCTCAGTCGACCAACCCGGCAAACAGCGGCGTACTCAGATAACGCTCGCCGAACGACGGGATGATGACGACGATCAGCTTGCCGGCATTCTCCGGCCG
>CAYTWY010000063.1:2290-10154 GCA_964440925.1 uncultured Propionivibrio sp.
GTCCCGTTTCTTCCGAGGTGAGGATAGATGCACCGGATTGGGAAAAGCCCGCGGAACTGGTGGACGAGAAAAAGAAGGAACAGGAGCTGGAACACTAAACCATGCTCGTATGTCCCCTCTGCGGCTTCCGAAATACCGACCAGCAGGCCCTCCTCGCGTGCCGCACGGCGCGCCGTTTCCAGCGCATCGTCGTTTTTCACGCGAATGATCTCGTCGTAGATCGCCGTATTCAGGACATCGGGGACAAATCCGGCGCCGATGCCCTGGATCGGATGCGGCCCCTTGACGCCGCCGGAGAGCACCGGCGAGGCGTCCGGTTCGACGGCAATGACCCTGAACGAAGGCTTGCGCGCCTTGAGCACTTCGCCGACGCCGGTAATCGTCCCGCCCGTCCCCACGCCGGAAATCAGGATATCGACCTGTCCCTCGGTATCGCGCCAGATTTCCTCGGCGGTGGTCTGACGATGCGCCTCCGGGTTGGCCGGGTTCTTGAATTGCTGCAGCAGCAGATAGCGCGGATCGGATGCCGCAAGCTCTTCGGCCTTGCGGATGGCTCCGCCCATGCCTTCGGCGCCTGGCGTCAGGATCAGCTCGGCGCCAAAAGCGCGCAGCAAGGCACGACGCTCCTTACTCATGGTCTCCGGCATGGTGAGCACGATCTTGTAGCCGCGCGCGGCGGCGACAAAGGCCAGAGCGATGCCGGTATTGCCACTCGTCGGTTCGACGAGAATGGTGTCGGCCTTGATCAGGCCGGCACGCTCGGCGGCTGCAATCATCGCCTCACCGATACGGTCCTTGACGCTGTGCGCCGGATTGAGAAACTCCAGCTTGGCGGCAATGGTCGCCACGCCGGCGGCGTTGAGGCGGTTGATGCGCACGAGCGGAGTATTGCCGATGAGTTCGGTCACGCTATGGGCTATGCTCATGATTTCTCCTGTCTGTTGGGGTTGCGACGGAGAAAAGGTAACCCTGCCGCCAGCGCGGGAAAACGATTTAATTCCTATACCGATATCAGCCGCCGGAATAAACCGCAAAGGGGCAAGCCGGCAAGGCCGGTCACGCTAGATCATGAAATCCGGCTCGGCATCGTCGCTCTGGCCACCGGGCGCCGCCAGGTCGATGAAATCGCGAACGTAATCGCGCAGAAAAACGCCGCGATGCACGGCCAGACGGGTGGTACCGCCGGGAAAAAGATGCTCGGCCGGCAGAACGCACAGCGCGCCGTCGCGCTGCGCGGCAAAGGCCGTCTGCGCCATGATCCCGGCACCCATACCGGCCACCACGGCATCCTTGATGAGTTCTTCGTCGGGCGCCGCCAGCGCTACCTCGGCGTTCAGCCCGGCGGCCATGAAGGTGTTTTCGATGCGCGCCCGCGCGGCGAAGCTTTCGTTATAGGTGACGAGCGGAAATTCGGCCAGCGCCGCCAGCGTCAGCTGCGGCAGACCGGCCAGCGGATGCTCCGGCGGCACCACGACGCAAAGCTGCCACTTGAAGCAGGCGTAGGTTTTGAGTTCCTGCGCCAACGGCAAGCCATCGGCCGCGAGGCCGATATCGGCCTCGCCGGAAACGAGCATTTCGGCCACCTCGCCCGGATCTGCGTGTACCAGCGCCAGATTCACCTGCGGGTAGCACGTCCGGAACGCGGCCATGATGTCCAGCAGGTAGTAGCGGGCAATGGCCTGCGAACAGGCCAGGCGCAGACAACCCTGCTGGCGGCTGGCGAACTGGTCGGCAATGCGACGGATGTTCTGGGTATCGCGCAAGATGCGCTCGGCGATTTCGGCCAGTTCCTTGCCCGGCTCGGTCAGCCCGAGCAGGCGCTTGCTGCGCCGCACGAACAGCTCGACGCCAAGTTCATCCTCCAGATCCTTGATGTGCTTGCTGACCCCGGGCTGCGAAGTAAACAGGGCGTTGGCCACCTCCGTCAGATTGAAGCCGCAACGCACGGCCTCGCGCACAATCCTCAGTTGCTGGAAATTCATGACACCCCCGATCAACATTGCGGCCCGGCTCCGGCCAAGCTTCCGCTACCGGGAATTCTACATGCCTACAGGCCGTGCGCCACGCGGCCCGATTTGACGGCGAAGAAATTCCCCTCCAGAATGTGCCTGCGCCGATTTGACGATCAGCTTGCGGGCGCGGACACCTGTCCAACAAATCCGGCTAAAGCGTGCTGCCTCGCGCAAGCCCGTTTAGCCAAAGCTGAACGGGCTTTTTTGCTGGAAGATAGCGATGAAAAAACACGGCTTCACCACCACCACGCTGCATTGCGACCGTGCCCGCCCGGTCGAGCACGGCGCCATCCACAAGCCCATACACCACTCGGCCGCCTTTGCCTTCGCCAATCCGCGCGATCTGGTCGACGTCTTCCAGGGCAAGCAAGCCGGTTTCGTCTATGGCCGCCAGGGCACGCCGACCACCGCCGCGCTGGAAGAGAAAATCACCCGCATGGAACAGGGCGCTGCCACCTTGGCCTTCAGCAGCGGTATGGCGGCGATTGCGGCGCCGATGCTCAGCTTGCTGCGTGCGGGCGACCATCTCGTCGCCAGCCGCTACCTGTTTGCCAACACCACCAGCCTGTTCGAAACCTTGCGTGCATTCGGTATCGCCGTGAGTTTTGTCGATCCGACCGAAGCGGCCTGCGTCGCGGCGGCCCTGACACCGCAAACGCGGATGGTTTTCGTCGAAACCATCGCCAATCCGGGGACGCAGGTCGCCGATCTGGAAGGCATCGGCCAACTCTGCCAGGCACGCGGCCTCGTCTATGTCGTCGACAACACCGTCACCACGCCCTGGCTGTTCCAGCCGCGCCGCGTCGGCGCTTCGCTGAGTATCCATTCGCTGACCAAATACATCGGCGGACACGGCAATGCGCTAGGGGGCAGCGTCACCGACAGCGGGCTGTTCGACTGGTCGGCCTACCCGAACATCAGCGACGCCTACCGCAAAGGCGATCCGGCCGGCTGGGGCCTCGTCCAGATCCGCAAGAAAGGGTTGCGCGACATGGGCGCCACGCTCAGCGCCGAATCGGCTCATCTTCTCGCCGTCGGCAGCGAAACGCTGGCCCTGCGCATGCCGCGCATCTGCGCCAATGCGCAACGACTGGCGGAATTTCTCGCAGCGCACGACAAGGTCGCACAGGTCAACTATCCCGGCCTGCCCGGACACCCGCAATACGAACGCGCCAGACACCTGTTTGGTGGCTGCAGCGGGATTCTCTCCTTCGCCCTGAAGGACGGCATCGACTGTCTGGACATCCTCTCCCGCCTCGAAGTCTTCATTTCCTCGACCAACCTCGGCGACAACCGCAGCCTGGCCATCGCCGTCGCGCCAACCATCTACTTCGAGCTGGGCGAAGCGCGGCGTGCCGAACTGGGCATTGCCGAATCGCTTGTGCGGCTCTCGGTCGGCATCGAGGAAGGAGAGGACCTGATCGCCGATCTTTCCGCCGCGCTGGGCTAGCATCAGGCGCCGGACAGGCGCCCCTGCCAGGTGTCGCGCGCCAGCAGGCGCGCCTCGAGCAGCGCCGGAAAGGCGGACAGGCGCATACCCCAGTCGGGCGACAGACGCAACGGCGGCGGCACTTCGCTGCCCAAGCGCTGGATCATCACCGATGCCGGAAGTCGTTCGAGCATGTCGACAACACTATCGAGATACGCGTCCGGCGCAAGCAGCGGAACGCTGGCCGGATCTTCGCGGTAACGCCGCGCCAGCCGGGTACCGCGCACGATCTGTAACTGGTGAAACTTGAGCGCATTGATCGGCAAGGCTGCCAGAGCCTGCGCCCCGGCGAGCAGACTGGCACGGGTTTCCAGCGGCAAGCCGAGCAGCAGATGCCCGGTGACGAACAGGCCGCGCTCTGCGGCGCGCCGAAGCGCATCGGCGGTGCAGGCGAAATCGTGGCCACGCTGACAATCGCGCAACACCGCGTCGGAGCACGATTCGATGCCGATTTCCAGCTCCAGCACGCTCTGGCGCGCCAGTTCGGCCAGATAGTCGAGCACGGCATCGGGCAGGCAGTCCGGACGCGTGCCGATCACCAATCCCTGGATGCGCGGATGGGCAAGGGCCATGGCATAGACCTTGCGCAGGCGATCGAGGTCGGCGTAGGTGTTCGAATAAGTCTGGAAATAGGCGAGAAACCCCACCGTACGCGGATAGCGGCGCAGCATGAAAGCGATGCCGGTATCGATCTGCGCGGCGATGTCGCGCTGCTGCTGCAGATAGCCGGGAGAAAAGCCCGCATTGTTGCAGAAGGAACAGCCGCCGACGCCGAGCGTGCCATCGCGGTTGGGACAGGTGAAACCGGCTTCGACCGAAACCTTCTGCACACGCCCGCCATACGCCGCCTTCACCCAGTCGTTGTACGCCAGGTAACGGCGGCCGTTGAAGCAGGCCAGGCTGTCGACAAGTGTGATCATGAAAGGATTCGCTCCCGCTCGCGAAGGCGGTTCATCAGGCGCGCGAGCGCCCTCGGGTCCGCCATGGTAAACACTTCCCGCGCCCTTGCGAAGCCTCTCGCGCGGGGCGCGCAGACAGACGGGAAAACGCTTGAACGGCCTGGGCGCGTGGGGTATATTGCGAGCACAACATCGGGGCGGCTGATGACTTCCCTGAACGAGTCAGGCCAAAAAACGAAAAGCATACAAGGACGCTTCCACGCTGCAGGTTTGGCTCACATCCTGGAGGAAATATGCAAGTCAAGAGTATCTTTAGCGCCGTTCTGGCTTCGGCCTTGCTCATCGGCGCCGCACAGGCGCGCGACTTCCGCGTCGCCGACGTCAACCCGCTCGACCACCCGACGGTAATGACGGTCAAGAAGATCGGCGACATCATCCGCCAGAAAACCGGCAGCAAATACAACGTCAGAATCTACGGCAACGGCGCGCTCGGTTCGGAAAAGGACACGCTCGAACTCGTCAAGATGGGCGCCCTCGACATGGTGCGGGTCAACTCCACCACCTTCCACGGCATCGTTCCCGAATCGACACTACCCGCCTTCCCTTTCGTCTTCCGCGACATCAAGCACTTCCGCGCCACGATGAACGGCGCGCAAGGCGACAGGATTCTCGCCGCGTTTGAAAAATCCGGATTCGTCGGCCTCGTCTTCTGGGAAGCGGGAAGCCAGTCACTGTACGCAAAAAAACCGATCCGCAACCTCTCCGATCTGAAGGGCATGCGCCTCAGCGTGCCGCAATCCGATTTGTGGCTGAACCTGGTGCAGGTTCTCGGCGCCATACCGACCACACCGACCACAGGCATCCACACCGCCCTGAAGGGGAACCAGCTTGACGCTGCGGAAGGAACGCTCGCCGCCTACGAAGCATCACGACTGTTCGAGGTCGCGCCGTTTTACAGCAGCACGCAACACATCATGGCGCCCGATGTCCTGGTCTTCTCGAAAAAAATCTGGGACACCCTGACCCAGGACGAACAGAAACTGGTGCGCGAAAGCGTACGCGAAACGCTGCCCTACTACGTCGATCTGTGGAGCAAGAAGGAAGCCATCGCGCGCGACAACGCCCGGAAGGCCGGCGCCACTTTCGTCGATGACGTCAATCGCGCCGAATTCTCCGCGGCGATGAAACCGGTGTGGGACAAGCTGGCGAACAGGCCGGAACTGAAGGAAATGCTTCAGGAAATCGTCGACGCCAAGTAACGGCAGCGCCAACATCGCAACGCTTTCCCGACGCCTCGCCCGCTACACGCGGGCGGGGCGTTTTTTCATGCGCGGCCTAGCGCACGTCGAACTCGAAGCGCGCCGCTACCTGCCCTTCGATCAGCACCTGCAGACTGCGATGGCCGGCCGGTTCGTTCGGGCCGATCGACCATTCGCCGTAAATCCTTCCCTCGACCGGCACCAGTTGCCGCTGGCTGACCTGGCTACGCCGATCCTGCAGCAGTTCGACCACTTGCGCCGCGCCGTTTTCCGCCGCCACGGCTGGCGCCGTGGTTTCCCGTTTCGGCAGTACGTACTCTTCGCGCACGCTCAGGCTGCGCCGCGCCGTGCGCAACTCGATCATCCAGCCGTAACGTTGCCCCTGGCGATGCGGAACCATCAGCGTCGGTTCGAAAACAATCGCCTTCGGATCGCTGGCATCGAAAAGGCCGAATTCGGCACGCACCACCTCGAACGGAGGCGAAGCGGCCAGGACATTCCCGGCAAGACAGGCGGCAAGAAAAACCAGGACTCGGCACGAAAGACGCATCATCTGCACTCCGCTTTTTCCCGCTGCAGGCGGGGTGGAAAAAGGAAATGCGCGCAGTATAGCCACTAAACCGTACCGGGGAGCGGACCGGCGCCGGAAATACCGACAGCGCACGACAGCCCCCCTTGCCAAGCGCCCTGTTTTCTCCGACCATGGGGTTCTCTCTTCCGTCGGCCCGGAAACGGGTCGCTTTCGCCATGCCAGCCCTGCCGCGTCGCCTGCTCCTTGCCCTCGTCGCCGTCATCGCCACCTGCACGCTCTTCTGGTGGATTGGCCGGCCCAAGCCGGTTGCCGTCATCGTCCGCAGCATCGGCCAGGGCAAGGTCGAGGCGAGTATTGCCAACACGCGCGCCGGAACGGTCGAGGCCTGCCAGCGAACCAAGCTCTCGACGATCCTCGGTGGACGCATCGAGGTGCTGGCCGTAAAGGAAGGCGACCGCGTCAAGAAGGGCCAGTTGCTGATGAAATTGTGGAACGACGACCAGCAGGCTCAAAGCGCGCTGGCCATGACGCAGGTCGACACGGCGCGGCAGCGCGCCAACGAAGCCTGTGCGCAGGCGACCAACGCCGAACGCGAAGCGGAACGGCAAAGCGCACTGCGCGAAAAAGGCTTCGTCTCGGCCTCGCGCGAGGAATCGGCACGCACCGAGGCGCTCGCCCGGCGCGCTGCCTGCGCGGCGGGACTGGCCGATGTCGTTCAATTCCAGGCGCGGCTCAAGGCAACGCGTGTCGAGCAGGGGCGAACGGTGCTCTATGCCCCGTTTGCCGGAACCGTCGCCAAGATCGTCGGCGAAGTCGGCGAATACTCGACGCCGTCGCCGCCCGGCGTACAGACGCCGCCGGCCATCGACCTGATCGACGATAGCTGCCTGTACATCAAGGCGCCGATGGACGAAATCGACGCCCCGAAAATCCATACCGGACAGCCGGTGCGCATCAGCCTCGACGCCCTGCCGAAACAGAACTTCCCCGGCAAGGTCAAGCGCGTCGCGCCTTACGTCTCGGCAGTCGAAAAGCAGGCGCGCACGGTCGACATCGAAGTCGATTTCGACGATCCGGCCGCACCGGGCAAGCTCCTTGTCGGCTACAGCGCCGATGTCGAAGTCGTTCTCGCCGTGCGCGACAAGGTCTTGCGCGTACCGACATCGGCGCTGATCGAAGGCGGCCGCATCCTCGTCGCCGGCGACGATGGGCGGCTCAGCGAACGCCAGATCAGGACCGGCCTGTCGAACTGGGAATATACCGAAGTCCTGGCAGGGGTTGTTGCCGGCGAACGCGTCGTGACCTCGCTCGAACGCGCCGGCGTCAAGGCTGGCGCCCCTTATCACATCGACGCCGGCAGTCCGCGCCAGCCATGACCTCGCCGCTGATCGAGCTGTCCGGCGTCGAGCGGGTTTTCCAGATCGGCGACAGCGCGGTGCACGCCCTGCATGGCCTCGATCTTGCCATCAATGCCGGCGAATACGTGGCCATCATGGGCCCCTCGGGTTCGGGCAAATCGACCCTGCTCAACCTGCTTGGCCTGCTCGACCCGCCGCATGCCGGCCGCTACCGGCTCGAAGGCCGGGATATCGCCACGCTCGCCACAGCCGATCTGGCACGCCTGCGCAGCGAACGCATCGGTTTCGTTTTCCAGAGTTTTCATCTGGTACCGC
>CAYTWY010000064.1:0-10053 GCA_964440925.1 uncultured Propionivibrio sp.
GGGAATTCCTTCTTTTTTAATCCGGAATAGAGCATCACCGACTTGTAGCCCTTGTACAGCGGGCTATCGGTCTCGATCGCCGCCGGGCGTCTGATGCCTCCGCCGAAATCCTTGATGTCCTTGAAGTACAAGGTCTTCATGAGCATGCCGCTGGACGCGTAGGCAACGATCTCGGTGGGCAGAACGAGCTTTTTGTCTACCGTCATCACCAACCGGTCGTAGGCCACTTCGCCGGTCTTGGCCTTGAGGTCGAGCACGTAAGCTTCGCCCTTTTCCGCAATCGACGTCACATGATATTCCACCGCATAGTCGAGGCGCATGATGTCGGCGTTGTTGAAGACACCGCCGGTAATCGACTGCAGACTGGTGATACGCATCGGCTTGCCGACGCTGGGGATGTACATCCACATGTTGTCGCCCTGACGCAGCGTGCTGCGTCCCTTGTCGCTGCTCGGTGAAAGGAACAGCGTGGCGACCTGATCCTTGCCCTTCTTCACCGAGTAGATGACGAATTCCTTCTTCGCCCCGTTCGGCTCGATGTTGATCAGCTTGCGGTACGACTCATAAGACTCGGGTTCCAGGTTGCGGTCGACTTTCTTCAGCAGTTCCGTACCATCGATGGCCGAAGCCAGCAGAGGGAAGCAGAGGGCGGTGAGTGCCAGTAGTTTGGTTGTTTTCATTCGTCGTTCTCCTGGGATCAGATGTGGCGCAGAGCCTCGATCGGGTCCATGCGGGCAGCGCGCCAGGCCGGTTGCAGGCTGGCCAGGGCGGAGACCAGAATGGCCAGGCCAAGAACGCCGAATACCTCGACGGTTTCGAGACGGGGATACAGCGTGATTATTTCCCGGCCGAAATTGAAGACGGGCGGCGAAACGTTGAGGTAGCCGATCAGCGCATAGGAGAGCGCAATCCCGGCCAGCGCGCCAACCAGCCCGAGCAGCAGCCCCTCGCTCAGGAAAATCCCCATCAGCTTGCGCGGCTGGGTGCCGATGGCCGCCAGTGTGCCGATCTCGCGGATGCGCTCATAGACGGCCATCAGCATCACGTTCATGACACTAACCAGCACGATGGCGACCAGCATGATGCGGATGAACAGGGTCATCAGGTCGATCATGCGCACGATGTTGGCGAACGGCGAGAGGTCGGCCCAGGTGTGCAGTTCGGTGACCGGCTTGCCTTCCTTGTTCTGGATTTCGTCGAGCCGGGCGGTGAGGCGTTGCTGCACCGTGGCCAATTGGTCGAGTGATTTCAGGCGCACAGCGATTTCCATGACCTCCGCCGTGTCCATGCGGATCAGTTCGCGCGCGTCGGCGATGTGAATGTAGCCATCGCGCCCGCCGGGGCCAGTGATCTGATCGAGAATGCCGCCAACGGTGAAGGTCTTGCCATTGACCGAGCCGGAGGCGTTGGTCACCACCAGGACGACCTCGTCGCCGACATTGACCTTCATGCCGCGCGCCAAGAGCGTGGGAACCAGCACCTTGCCGGGCGTGACGAGTGCTCCTGCCTTGTCGCCGTCATTGATGCGCTGGCGCAGGGTTGGCAGTGCGGCGTCCTCGGCGGCCGGGTCGATGCCGTTCAGGCGGATGCTGGAGTTTTCCGTGAAGTTGCTGAACATCGCCCCGACCTTGATGCGCAGCGAGTAGGCGGCTACGTCGGGGTCGGCTTTCAGCGCCGATTCGATCTTGGCCACGGCGTTCGGTTGCAGGCTCATGTTCAGCGGCAGGTTGTCGATCGAGGCGGTGTAGCCCTTGCGGTGGATCTGCAGGTGGCCGAGCATGCTGTCGGTGATCGAGCCGATCATCGTCTGCTTGAACGAACCGGCAGCGGCGACGAACAGCAGCAGCGCCATCACGCCGAGCATGATCAATAGCGCGGTAAGCAGCGTGCGGCGGCGGTAGCGCAGCAGGTTGCGCGCGGCGAGTTTCAGGGTCGAGGTCATGCGGCACCGCCTTTCTGCACCAGGCGGCCGTCTTCCAGGGTGAAGGTCAGTTCGGCTTCGCCCATGATTTTCGGGTCGTGCGTGGAGAAGATGAACGAGGTGCCGAAACTGTCACGCATCGTCTTCATCAGGTTGAGGATGCGGTAGGCGGTGTCGTGGTCGAGGTTGGCCGTCGGCTCGTCGGCCAGTACCAGTTTTGGTTCCCCGACCAGCGCGCGGGCCACGGCGACACGTTGCTTCTGCCCGCCCGATAGCTGATCCGGCCGCTTGTGCGCGTGCCCGGTCATATCCACGGCGGCAATCATTTTGTCGACCCGCTCGCGCCGCTTCTCCGGCGACCAGCCGCGTACCATCAGCAGCGGGTATTCGATGTTCTCAAAGGCGCTGAGTACCGGCACCAGATTGAAGTCCTGGAAGATGAAACCGAGATGCTCGCCACGGAACGTCGCCGCCGCGCTGCGCGACAGCGTGCTGATGTCGGTACCGTTAACGTGTAGCGTGCCGCTCGACGGGTGGTCGAGACAGCCGATCAGGTTGAGCAGCGTCGATTTGCCACTGCCCGACGGGCCGACGAAAGCGGCAAAAGCGCCCTCGCCGACTTCGAAGCTGAGTCCCTTGAGCGCGGGAACGTCCATATCCCCGACGCGGTAATTCTTGGTGATATTGGTCGCCTCAATCAATGACATGCGCTACCCCCATTCTTTCTCGCAACCAGCGTGAACTATCGTGAGGTTCCCCCGGTGTCTGCCTAAGGTCACATTTGATGCTATAACCCTTTCGGCTCAAGAGCCAGCAATTTTCCCTGTCCGCCCTGAGCGCCTTGCGCCTTGCCGGGTCGCTATCGCGAAGCCTTGATGACGCGGTTGTTCACCGGCTGTACCGGGCGGGCGTTGTTCTTGTAGAGGGTGGCGAAGTCGGCCAGTTGTTCCTTGGTGACCTGGATCGGGTTTTTCAGCACCAGCCAGAGGACGCCTTCGCTGCACGGTGGGGTGGTGAGTGAGCCGAGGAAGGTGTAGTAGCCGGCCTTGGCCGGGAGTAGCAGGGTCGGGTCGATCTTGACTTCCGGGCGGGTGATCGGCTTGCCTTGCTCCAGCGGCAGATGCGTCCACAGGCTGCGGATCAGCGGGTGTTCCTTCTTTCCCGCTTCGATGGGGATGGCAACGACGGCGAGTTTTCCCGCCTTCGAGCGGTGCACCAGATGGATACCCATGGCGTAGGCCTTGCCGTTGATCTTCTCTTCGCCGGGTTTGTGGAAGTGGAATTGCAGCAGCTCGTAGCGTTCCCCGTCGACGGTGAGGCCGCCCGCTTCGGCGGTGTCGACCGCGATGCTGTGGCCGTTGTCGACAATCGACAGCGCGACGGTTTTGTAGGCGAACTGGATCGGCGGCAGGTCGGCGCGCACGCTGTGGCGGATGTCGATCGGTGATTGCCGTTGTCCCTGGCTGCAGGTGGCGTAGTCCTTGCCCAGCGTGCCCCATTTGTCCGGGCCGGTGCTGCCGGTGTAATTCCAGTGCGGCGGCGGTTCGGGCTGCCCCTTTTTCGTGCTCCGGACAGGCTTTTTCGCGCTTTCCGCTGTTTCGGCGGCCGGGGCGGGCGGCGGCGGGGGCGGTGCGGGCTTTGCCACCGCCGGCTTGCGCACGTGCTTGCAGGCGTAGGAAAGGACGCTCTCCGGCGGCGAATCAGGTGCCACCGGCGCCATTTCGGCGCCCTCCGGGCGTTCGCTGAATACTTCGCTGCCGTCGCTGGCGCTAAAAATTCGCTGCCGTGCGGCAAACAGGCGTCTGTCGCACTGGAATTCGCCCAGCGTCGTCTGGCGGGTGAAGGAAAATGCGCCCGAGTCCGGTAGTTGCGGGCGGGAATGGGTTTCGCGGAACCACAGGCGCAGCCGGCCCGAATCGACCGTGTGCCGGCTGCCGGCATCGACTTCGAGGCGCGCCGCTTCGCGCGAGGGGAGGGGAATCCACTTGGCGGCGTGTGCGCCGGCGGGCAGCAGGAGCATGGCGGCAAGGAGCAGCAGGGGGGCGCGGGGCGTTCTCAGCATGGCGGACGGGGCGGCGAAATGAACAAGGAATAAGCGACATCTTTGCAGAGGCCGGCGTCAAGCACAATGGGGACGCAGGGCGGCGCAAGGTTCCGGTGCCGCGGTTGTCTCTTTTGCGGCCGGCCGGCAAGTCGCGTCCTGGCTGGCGAATGCCGTAAAATCCGCACTTTGCCGATGAGCTGGAGGTGTCTATGTCCCTGTTTCTGAGCGAAGCGGATGTCCGTCAACTGTTGACCATGCCGCTCGCCGTCGCGGCCGTGGAAGAAGCGCATTGCCTGCTGGCGCAGGCGCAGGCCGTCGATGTGCCGCGGCAGCGCACGCGCTTGCCGCAAATCGCGCTGCACATTCTGCAGGGCGCCTTGCCGGGGCTCGACGCCATCGGCTACAAGGCCTATACCAGCAACCGTTCCGGCGTGCGCTTTCTGGTGCATGTGTTCAGTGCGGCGAGCGGCTGCCTGCGCGTCGTTGTCGAAGCCGACCGGCTCGGGATGATGCGCACGGCCGCCGCTTCGGCGGTGGCGACGCGTTATCTGGCGCGGCCGGAGGCCGAGGTGCTGGGTGTGTTCGGTGCCGGCTGGCAGGCCGAGGGGCATGTCGAGGCGCTTGCCGCTGTGCGGCCGCTGCGCCGGGTCAAGGTGTTTTCGCGCAACGCCGAAAAGCGCGCCGCCTTCTGCGCCCGGATGAGCGAGCGGCTGAACATCGCGGTCGAACCTGCGGCCTCGGCCGAAGAGACCGTGCGCGACAGCGATATCGTCAGTACCATCACCACGGCGACGAACCCCGTGTTCGACGCCGCCTGGCTCTCGCCCGGCACCCACATCAATGCCGCCGGCTCGAATTCGCTCATCCGCCGCGAGGTCGGCGAGGACGTGCTGAAAGCGAGCCGCCTGATCGTCGTCGATAGCGTCGACACGGCGCTCAAGGAAGCCGGCGATCTGCTGCCGGCGCTGGAAAAGGGGCGCCTGAGCGAACGCCAGCTGGTCGAATTGGGCGAGGTGATCATCGGCAAACATCCGGGACGGCGGACGGCGGAGGAGATCACCCTGTTCGAGTCGCAGGGCATGGCCATCCAGGATCTCGCCGTGGCGGTGCGGCTGGAGGCGCTGGCGCGCGAACGTGGTCTGGGGCTTGCCCTGCCGTACGGCGGCTGAGTGTCCGCCGCGCCGTGGCGGGGCTGCGGACGGCGCTTTTGCCGCCCGTTTTCGCCGCCGGCGTCTCTTCGCCGCCAATCCACCGGCGGGGAATGCCTCGTTCATACATTCAGCGATTGACTGATCTCCTGTCGAACTGTAAGAATGCGTAACAGGGTATTGTTTCTCTTTTCCCTTTTGCGAAGCAGGGGCGAAGGCGTGCGGGGGAGGCGAACGAGGAAAATGCGCAAGACGGGTTTCTGGAAAACGGACGGCTTCCTCGGCGTGGCGGTGAGCCTCGTCATGCTCCTCGCCGGCAGCAGCGACCTGCTGCGCAGTCTGGAGCGCAAGGCCTACGATCTCGGCGTGCAGGCATCACACCGCGCGCCGCTTGAACGCGTGGCGATCATCGCCATCGACGATGCCTCGATCGCCAATCTCGGCCGCTGGCCGTGGCCGCGCGAGCGCATGGCACGCCTGATCGACCTGTTGACCGAAGGCGGAGCCCGGGTGGTGGCCAGCACCGTGTTTTTCTTCGAGCCGCAGACCGATCCCGGCTATGCCTACGTGACCCGGCTGCGCGAGGTGCAGCAGCAGCTTCCCCCCGCCGTCGCGGCCCTGCCCGAAGTCGGGCAGATGGGCGAACTGCTCGACGCGGCGGAACAGGCGCTCAATACCGACCGCATTCTGGCGGCGAGCCTCGAACGGGCGGGAAATGTCCTGTTGCCGCTGCTCTTCGTGCTCGGCGAGCCGAACGGACGCCCGGATCGCGAGGTGCCGGCCTATGTGGCGCGCCACCGGCTGCCCGGCATCGGCGGCAACGGCGCCGGCGTGTGGCCGGCGCTCGCCCTGCAGGCGCCGATCGAGGTGCTCGGCGAATCGGCCTCCGGCATCGGCCATCTCAACGCCAACGCCGACGTCGATGGGGCGATTCGCGCCGAGCCCCTGGTGGTGCGCTACTACGACCAGTACTACCCGTCGCTGTCACTGCTCATCGCCGCGCAGAGCCTCAACCTGGCGCCGGGCGACGTGCGCGTGACCCCTGGCCAGGAAGTGCGCCTCGGTCGTCTGCGCATCCCGACCGACGCGCAGACGCAGATGAACACCTTTTTCTACCAGCAGCGCGACGGCAAGCCGCCGTTTGGCGTCGATTCCTTCTACGACGTGCTAAGTGGCAAGATTCCGGCCGGCAAGTATCAGGGCAAGATCGTCCTGATTGGCGCCACCGCCGCCGGCGTGGGCGCGGCGCAGGTGACGCCGGTATCGCCGGCGATGGCCCCGGTGCTGACGCTGGCGCATTCGGTGTCGAGCATCCTGCAGGAACATTTCTTCGTCACCCCGGAATGGGCGTTCGTCGTTTCGCTGCTCGCCTTCCTTGCTGTCGCGGTGTATCTGGTCTTCCTCCTGCCGCGCCTGTCGGCCGCTGCCGGGGCGCTGGCGACGGCGTTCATCCTGTGCCTGCTGGTTAGCGCGCACTTCGCCCTGATGGTCGGGAGCGGGCTGTGGATTCCGCTCATGCTGGCCGTCTGTCTGCTGCTGGTCGGGCATTTGCTGCTCACCACCAAGCGTTTCCTGATGACCGAGCGCGGCAAGGAAAAATCGGAGGCCGCCTCGGCCGAATCGAACCGCATGCTGGGGCTGGCCTTCCAGGGGCAGGGGCAGCTGGACATGGCGTTCGACAAGTTCCGCAAGTGTCCGCTCGACGACGGGTTGATGGAAAATCTCTACAACCTGGCGCTCGATTTCGAGCGCAAGCGCCAGTTCAACAAGGCTGAGGCGGTGTTTCGCTACATGGCCGACTACGACCTGCAGTTCCGCGATCTGGCGCAGCGCCTTGCGCGCGCCAAGGCGATGTCGGAAACCGTGCTGCTCGGCGGCAGCGGCGGGCACGGCGCGGCCGGCACGCTGATCGTCGATGGCGCGCAGGTGGAAAAACCGATGCTCGGCCGCTACCAGCTGGAAAAGGAACTGGGCAAGGGTGCCATGGGCGTCGTCTATCAGGGGCGCGATCCGAAAATCAACCGCGTGGTGGCGATCAAGACCATGGCGCTGTCGCAGGAGTTCGAAGAGGACGAGCTGGCCGAGGTCAAGGCGCGCTTCTTCCGCGAGGCCGAGACCGCCGGACGGCTCAACCATCCGAACATCGTCACCATGTACGACGCCGGCGAAGAACACGATCTGGCCTATATCGCCATGGAATTCCTCAAGGGGCACGACCTCGTGCCGTACACCAAACCCGGGCAGCTGTTGCCGATTCCCCGCGTGGTGAGCATCATCGCCCGCGTTGCCGATGCCTTGGCCTATGCCCACAGCCACAACGTGGTGCACCGCGACGTGAAACCGGCCAACATCATGTACGAAGCGCAGAACGATGAGGTCAAGGTGACCGATTTCGGCATTGCGCGCATCACCGACTCGTCGAAGACCAAGACCGGGATGGTGCTCGGCACGCCGAGCTACATGTCGCCGGAGCAGCTCTCGGGGCAGAAGATCGACGGGCGTTCCGACCTCTTCTCCCTTGGCGTCACGCTCTATCAGCTGCTTTGCGGGCGTCTGCCGTTCGTCGGCGAGTCGATGGCGCAGCTGATGTTCAAGATCGCCAACGAGGCGCCGGCCGATGTGCGCACGCACAATGCGCAGGTGCCGGCGGTGCTCGCCGCGGTGGTCGGGCGCGCCCTGTGCAAGGATATCGGGCAGCGCTATCAGGACGGCGCCGAGATGGCGCGCGAGCTGCGCGCCGGTGCGGGTGAGGCGGCGGCGCCGGCGGCTGGCGCAGGGAGCGGCGAATGAGCGCGCGGCTGAGCGAGGCGCTGGAAATCGTCACCCGCACCGATCCGGGCATGGTGCGCGGACACAACGAGGATGCGGTGTTCGCCAATCCGCGCCTCGGGCTGGTGATTCTCGCCGACGGCATGGGCGGCTATAACGCCGGCGAAGTGGCGAGCGGCATGGCCACCATGTTCCTGTCGAGCGAACTGGAGAGCGCCTTTGCCCATCATGCGCCGTGCGAGATCGCGGCTTCGGGTGGCGAAAGCTTTGCCCGGCGCTGTCTCCGCGACAAGGTGGCGCTGACCAATACGGCGATCTACAACGCGGCGGCCAGTCAGCCGCAGTATGCCGGCATGGGAACGACGCTGGTGACCGCGCTGTTCTGCGACAACCGGGTGACCGTGGCGCATCTTGGCGATTCACGCCTGTACCGTCTGCGCGGCGAAACGTTCTGCGCCCTGACGCGCGATCATTCCTTCCTCCAGGAACAGATCGAAAGCGGCGTCATTTCGCCGGCCGAGGCACGTTTTGCGCAGAACAAGAATCTGGTGACGCGGGCGCTCGGCGTCGATCTCGAGGTCGAGCCGGAAATCAACGATTTTCCGGTGCTGCCCGGCGACATCTATCTGCTCTGTTCCGACGGGCTGAACGACATGGTCGAGGACGAGGAAATCCGGCTCGCCCTGGGTATGCTTTCGGCCAATCCCGACCTGGCGGCGACGCAACTCGTCCAGATGGCCAACGACAACGGCGGGCGGGACAACGTATCCGTCATCGTCGTCAAGGTGCACCGCGCTTTCCCTGCCGCCAGCGTCTGGCACAGGAAATTCATGAACTGGTTTGGCAACAGGTGAATGACAAGGAAAAGCAATGGCAAAGCTGATACTGAGCATGGACGGTCTGGTTCTCAAGGAAATCCCCCTCAACAAGGAGCGGATGACCATCGGGCGCAAGGCCAGCAACGACATCCAGATCGACAACCTGGCGATCAGCGGCGAACATGCGGCGGTGGTGACCATCCTCAACGATTCCTTCCTTGAGGATCTGAACAGCACCAACGGCACGCTGGTCAACGGGCAGCCGGCGAAGAAGCATTTCCTCAAGAACGGCGACGTCATCGAGCTTGGCAAATACAAGCTCAAGTACGTTGCCGAGCCGGTGGCGCACGCCGAGGCCACCGACTTTGAAAAAACCATGATCCTGCGGCCGGGCGAGGTGCCCGCTGCCGTCGCCGAAGTGGGCGGGGCACCGGGCGAGGCGTCGCCAGCGCCGGCGCACGGCGCCTCGATCCAGGTGTTGAGCGGTGCCAATGCCGGGCGCGAGCTGGAGCTGACCAAAACGCTCACCACGCTGGGCAAGGCCGGGGTACAGGTGGCGGTGATCGCCCGGCGGCCGCACGGTTATTTCATCACCCACGTCGAAGGGACGCAGTACCCGGTGGTGAACGGCCGTGCGATCGATGCGCAGGCGCACCCGCTGGGCGACCACGACATCATCGAAATCGCCGGGGTGAAAATGGAATTCTTCCTCAAGGGCTGACGACGGTGTCTGTGGCCGACTCTTACGCGGTGGCGCGGTGAAGAAGCACCTTGTCCGCATCGCCCTCGGCGTGCTGCTCGGGTTGTTCTTTCTCGGTCATGCGGCGCGTCTGTATCAGATTCCGCTGCTCAATACCCTCGATGCCTTCGTCTATGATGCACGCCTGCGCCTGAGCATGCCGGGCGGCGTCGACCCGCGCATCGTCGTGCTCGACATCGACGAACAGAGTCTGGCCGAAGTGGGGCGCTGGCCGTGGAGCCGGGACAAAATGGCGGCGCTGGTCGACCGCCTGTTCGATCATTATGGCATCGCCCTGCTCGGCTTCGACGTCGTGTTCGCCGAACCGGACAACAGTTCCGGCCTCTCTTCGCTGCAGGCCCTGGCCGGTGGCGCGCTCAGGGATAACGCGGCGTTCCAGGCGACGCTGCGCCGGGTGCGCCCCGGCCTCGACTATGACCGGCGCTTTGCCGAAGCGCTGCGCGGGCGCCCCGTCGTTCTCGGCTATTACCTGAGCAATTTTTCCGTGCCGCATCGCAGCGGCGCGCTACCGGCGCCGGCGCTGCCGGCCGATGCCTTTGCCGGGCGGGCGGTGGCGCTGACCACCTGGAGCGGCTTTGGCGCCAACCTGCCGG
>CAYTWY010000065.1:0-9957 GCA_964440925.1 uncultured Propionivibrio sp.
CAACCTGTCGATCAAGGCCAAGGATCAGGCCGAGCAGCACGAAGCCATGCAGAAGTTTTCGGCCGAGAGCAGCGTCAGCTCCGGTACGACCAACCTGGGTGCCTTGCTGAAAGCCAAGTTGAACAATCCGCAATAAGGTTCGATCATGACCAAGTCAGATCTGATCGCACGCTTGGCGGAGCGCTTCCCGCAGCTGGTGGCGAAGGATGCCGAATATGCGGTCAAGATGATTCTTGATGCGATGTCCGAGGCTCTGGCCAAGGGTGATCGCATCGAGATTCGGGGCTTTGGCAGTTTTGCCTTGAATTACCGGCCACCGCGAGTGGGGCGCAACCCGAAATCCGGGGACAAGGTCAACGTCCCCGGCAAGTGGGTGCCACATTTCAAGGCCGGCAAGGAACTGCGTGAGCGTGTTGACAGCACGCTCCAGGTCGACTGAGAGACTGGCGAGGTGAAAGAGCCGAGGGCGGTGACGCGAGTTGCCGCCCTTTTTATTGGCAGAGGGAGAGCATGATGCGTGGTGCGTTGTGGGCATGCCGGATGTTTATCTTTCTGTTCCTGTTTGCCTTTGCGTTGAAGAATTCCGATCCCGTCGGTGTTCGCTTTTTTTTCGGCAGCGTCTGGCAGGCGCCGTTGATCGTTGTTGTGCTGGCGTTTTTTGCTGGCGGGGCGATCCTCGGCATATTGTCGCTGCTTGGCGTGCTGTTCCGCTTGCGCCGCGATCTCTCGGTCTTGCGCCGTGATCTGCAGGAGGCGCGGGCGGCTCAGGATAGTGTGTCGGGGTGCGTGGAAGAAACAGTGCCCCCCCGGCCGGATGCTCCTCAGGTGGTATTGAAAACATGATTGAATTTGAATACTGGCAACTGCTGTTTTTCCCGCTGTTCTTCGTTCTTGGCTGGGCTGCCGCGCGTATCGATATCCGCCATCTGGTCAAGGAGTCGCGTACCCTGCCGCGTTCCTATTTCCGTGGGCTGAATTTTCTGCTCAACGAGCAGCCCGACCGCGCGATCGAGGCTTTTGTTGAAGCCGTGAAAGTCGATCCGCAGACAGTCGAGCTGCATTTCGCGCTGGGCAGCCTGTTCCGTCGTCGCGGCGAGACCGAGCGCGCCATTCGCATGCACCAGAACCTGATCGAGCGTGACGATCTGCCGCAAGACCTGCAGTTGCAGGCGATGAGTGAACTGGGGCTGGATTTTCTCAAGGCCGGCCTGCTTGACCGGGCCGAAGACGTATTCGAAAAATTGCGCGACTCGACGATCAGCGAACTGGCCAAGCGCAACCTGCTGGAAATTTACCAGTTGGAGAAGGACTGGGCGAAAGCTATCGCCATTGCCGGCGAATTGCCCGATGTGGCGACGCAGAAGGAAATCGCCGAATACTATTGCGAACTGGCAGCCGCCGAATTGATCCGCTCGCGCCCGGAAGCGGCGGGCAAACATTTGCAGACGGCGCTGGAGCGCAATCGCAAGTGCGTGCGCGCCAGCCTGTTGCAGGGTGATATGGCGCAGCAGCAGGAGCGCTTTGCCGAGGCGATTGCCTGCTGGCAGCGCATCGAACAACAGGACCCGACGTATCTGGCGCTGGTGGCGAAGCGGCTGCTGGAAGCGTTTCGCCGCCAGGAGCAGTGCGACGAAGGACTGCAGCTCTTGCGTGGCTATCTCGAGCGCTATCCCTCGCTCGATCTGCTCGATGTGGTATTCCAGCTGGTACTTGAAAGCGACGGGGCGGAGGCGGCCTACGTGCTGGTGCGCGACGAACTGAAGCGCAATCCGACCTTGCTCGGATTGGACAAGCTGATCGAGGCGCGCCTCCTGTACGCGCTGCCGGAAGCGCATGCCGACCTGAATCTGGCGAAAAGCATCGTGCAGGGCTATACGCGCCGTCTGGCGCGCTACCGGTGCGATAATTGCGGTTTCAAGGCGCGCCAGTTTTACTGGCGCTGCCCGGCGTGCGGCGGTTGGGAAACCTATTCGCCAAAGCGCACCGAAGAATTCGATTTGACGCCTTAACTGTAGTATTTCAAATACTTAACCACCAAGGCACAAAGAATACCTTGTTGTACCAAGAAGGACTCGGCTTTTTCTGGTGTAACAAGGTGCCCTTGGCGGTGAGGGTTTTGCCTTTGTTACTGGGGTAATTTTATGCAACTGGGAGATCTTTCAAAGGTTCGTCTGCTCATCGTCGGCGATGTGATGCTCGACCGTTACTGGTTCGGTGACGTGGTGCGCATTTCGCCCGAAGCGCCGGTGCCGGTCGTCAAGATCGAACGCAGCGAGGAACGGCCGGGCGGGGCGGCCAATGTGGCGCGCAACGCCGCAGCCCTCGGCGCCCAGGTGGCGTTGCTGGCGCTCGTCGGCGACGACGAGGCGGGAACCAGTCTGCATCGCCTGCTGCAGGACGATGGCGTCGATGCCAGCCTGCACGTCGATGCGGCGATTTCGACGACGGTCAAGCTGCGCGTCATTGGCCGGCAACAACAGTTGCTGCGTATCGATTTCGAAACCCCTCCGTCGCACGAGGTCCTGCTGGCCAAACTTTCGGAGTTCGAACAACGTCTTGCCGATTTCGATGTGGTGGTCTTTTCCGACTACGGCAAAGGTGGCCTCACGCATATCAGCGAAATGATCCAGCGCGCGCGCGCTGCCGGAAAGATCGTTCTGGTCGATCCGAAAGGCGACGATTATTCGATCTATGCCGGGGCGACGATTATCACGCCGAACCGCAAGGAAATGCGCGAAGTCATCGGGCGCTGGAAGGACGAGGCGGAATTGGCACGCAAGGCCAACGAACTGCGCGCCCAGCTGGGTCTTGCTGCCCTCTTGGTGACGCGCAGTGAAGAAGGCATGTCGCTCTTTCTTGGTGACCGGGTCATCCATGAGAAAGCCGTGGCGCGCGAAGTCTTTGATGTTTCGGGTGCGGGGGATACGGTCATCGCCACGCTGGCCGTCATGCTGGCGCGCGGAGCCGACTGGGCGATGGCGATTCATGTGGCCAATGTGGCGGCCGGCATCGTTGTTGGCAAACTGGGAACGGCGGTGGTCAGCCGCGCCGAACTCGACACGGCGCTTAACTGAGGAGAATTTATGTACACCATTGTCACCGGCGCTGCCGGATTCATCGGTTCGAATATCGTCAAGGCGCTCAACGAGCGCGGCGTGGACAGGATCATTGCCGTCGATAACCTGACGTGTGCCGACAAGTTCGGTAATCTCGTCGATTGCGACATCGTCGATTACCTTGATAAGGAACAGTTCATCGAGCGGCTGCAGGCCGGGCAGTTCGATGGCGAGGTTGAGGCTGTTTTTCACGAAGGGGCGTGTTCCGACACCATGGAAAGTGACGGCCGTTACATGATGGAGAACAATTATCGCTATTCGCTGGCGCTGCTCGACTGGTGCCTCGAGCAGGAAACGCAATTTCTCTATGCCTCCAGTGCGGCGACCTACGGTGCGAGCACGGCGTTCCGGGAGGAACGCGCGTGTGAAGCGCCGCTCAACGTTTATGGCTATTCGAAATTCCTGTTTGACCAGATCGTGCGTCAGCGTTTGCCGGAAGCCGGGTCGCAGGTGGTCGGCTTCCGCTATTTCAACGTCTATGGGCCGCGCGAATCGCACAAGGGACGCATGGCCTCGGTCGCCTTCCACCACTATCACCAGTATCAGGCCGAGCACAAGGTACGCCTGTTCGAAGGCTGCGATGGCTACGCCGATGGCGAACAGAAGCGCGATTTCGTGTATGTCGGCGATGTAGCCAAGGTCAATTTGTTCTTCCTCGATCATCCCGAGAGGTCCGGTATCTTCAACCTCGGTACCGGGCGTGCGCAGAGCTTCAACGAGCTTGCCGTGGCCAACGTTAACAGTTGCCGATCGCTGGCCGGGCTGCCCCGCCTGTCGCTCGACGCGCTGCTGGTTCAAGGAGAAATCGAATATGTCGCTTTCCCCGACGCCTTGCGCGGCAAGTACCAGAGTTTTACCCAGGCCGATCTCACCCGCTTGCGCGCAGCTGGCTATGAAGCGCCGTTTGCCAGCGTCGAAGAAGGTGTGACGCAGTACGTCGCGTGGCTTGCCGGGAGGGGCTGCCTCGCCGCAGAATGACGGACGGCAGACGCCGTTTCGCGGCCATCCGGTATTCATCGCCCAGCACGCGACGGCGACCTGCTGCCGCGGCTGTCTGGAAAAATGGCACCGCATCGCTGCCGGTCATGCGCTGACACCGCAAGAGCAGGCGCATGTGGTGGCGGCGATCATGCGCTGGCTGGAAGCGCAGGACGGCGCCACCAGGTGAGGCCGTCAGCGCCGCGTCATCCCGCCGCCCGGTGCACGCTTTCGAGGTAGGCCGTGGCGTCGAGGGCGCTGCCGGCGCGCTGGGCGCGCCACAGAGCCTCGCCAAGGCATTCCATGACCGCATGCTCGGCGTCGTGAACCTCAAGGCGCTGGCGCAGCGCCTGGTAAGCGGCGCGGATGCCGGGCGGCTGGTCGATACTGATTTGTTCGGCGATGGCCAGGTGCAGCGACAGATGCAGGAAGGGATTCATCTGCCCGCCTTCGGGGGTGAATTCCTGTTCGAGCGCCTGTTCCCGACGGTTGAGCAGGGCGTGATACTCGGGGTGCTCGGCGATCAGGTCGGCCGCGGTGGCCTCGGCGCCCTGCAGCGGCAGGCGTTCGCAATGCTTGCGCCAGGCCTCGCAGAAGAAGCGGCGTACCTGCTCGCGCGAGGGATTGAACATGCCTTAGACCTCCAGTGCGCCGACGAGACTCTTGATATCGGCGACGCCGTTTTCCCGCATCCAGGCCGCCATTTCTTCGGCGATCGTTTGAGCGGCGCCGGGGTTGATGAAGCTGGCGGTGCCGACCTGGATCGCCGAAGCCCCGGCGAGGATGAATTCGAGCGCGTCGGTGGCGTTCATGATGCCGCCGATGCCGATGATCGGCACCTTCACCGCGCGGGCTACCTGCCACACCATGCGCAAGGCGACCGGTTTGATGGCCGGGCCGGAGAAGCCGCCGGTGACGTTGGCCAGCACCGGACGGCGCTTTTTCAGATCAATGGCCATGCCGATCAGGGTGTTGATCAGCGACAGGCAATCGGCGCCGGCATCGACGCAGGCGCGCGCCATGGCGACGACATCGGTGACGTTGGGCGAGAGTTTGACGATCAGCGGTTTCTTGGTTGCCGCGCGGCAGGCCGCGACGACGCTGGCGGCGCAGGCCGGGTCGGTGCCGAAGACGATGCCGCCCTGCTTGACGTTGGGGCAGGAAATGTTCATTTCCAGGGCGCTGACTTCCGGGATGCCCTCCAGACGCGCAGCCATTTCGGCGTATTCCTCGATGGTGTCACCGAAGAAATTGGCAATGGTCGGGGTGTTCACTGTGCGCAGGAAAGGGACCTTTTTGGCAATGAAGGCGTCAATGCCGACGTTCTGCAAGCCGATGGCGTTGAGCATGCCGCCCGGTGTTTCGACAATGCGCGGGGTCGGGTTGCCGGCACGCGGCTTGAGCGACAGCCCCTTGGTGACGATGGCACCGATTTTTTCGAGATCGACGTAACCGGCGAACTCCTCGCCGTAGCCAAAAGTGCCCGAGGCGGTCATGACCGGGTTGCGCAAAGCCATCCCGGCGAGATTGACGGTCAGATCGGGTTGCATGGTCATTTCTCCCACTTCAGATCACGAGATTCAAAGACTGGCCCTTCGGTGCATACGCAGCGAAAATCGGGGGTTTGCGCGGTATGTTCCTTGCCGGGCGTGACGCAGCCGAGGCAGGCGCCGACGCCGCAGGCCATGTAGTTTTCCAGCGAGACCTGGCAGGGCAGGCCGTAGTCGGCGGCGATCCTGGCGACGGCGTGCAGCATGCCGTCCGGGCCGCAGGCATAGAGTGTGGCCTTGCCCTGGCGGGCGTCGAGATGGCGCTTGAGGGCTGCCGTAACGAGGCCTTGTTCGCCGAGCGAGCCATCTTCGGTCGCTGTGTGGCAGTGAACGCCGAGGCGCTGGAAGTCTTCCAGGCACAGGATGTCGTCGCGCGTGCGTCCGCCGGCGAAGAGGTGGACGGGCGACCCGCTGGCGATCAGGTCGCGCGCCAGCAGGTACAGCGGGGCAAGGCCGATGCCGCCACCGACGATCAGTTTCTCTTCGCCGGTTTCCCCCGGGTCAAAGCCGCTGCCCAGCGGGCCGAGAACGTCGAGCGTGTCGTGCGCGCGCAGCGCCGAGAGCATGGCGGTTGCCTTGCCGACGACGCGGTAGAGCATTTCGAAATAGGGCTGCGGTGCGCCATTTCCGGCCGCAGGGACGGTGGTGCCGAGGTCGAAAATGGCGAAGGGGCGGCGCAGCAGCGGATCGATGGCGTTTCTGACGCGCACCATGACGAATTGCCCCGGCGTTGCGGCGGCAAAGTCCTGCGGCGCGCTCAGGCGGATGCGCCAGTAGTGCGGCGCGATCTGCGTGTTGGAAAGGATGGTGGAAGTAAATTGCATGGGCATTCTCCTGTCAGAGGGTTCGTCCGTGGCAAGATCTGGCATTTATGCTGGGTCCTTGCTGATCAACGCGGTGACCACGGCATTTTGCAGCGCGGCATTGCCTGCCTGCCACAGGCCGGTGGCGGGCGCGATCTGTTCGCTGCCATAGACGCCGAGTACGGGCAATCCCGGCCAGCGGGCGCGCACGGCATTCAGGTCGCGGTCCTCGCCGCCATAAAAATAGGGGCCGCGGCCGAGGCACGAAAACATCAGCGCACAGGCCGGTGCGGGGATTTTTTTTGCCAATGTTTCGACCGTTTGCCGCATGTCGGCCTCGGTCGTGGCCGGCTGGTGGATGGCCCAGGCCAGAATCTGTCCGGGTTCGACGCGTTCGCTCAGACTCAGCGAGCCGTCGGTATTGATGGCCAGGATGGATAGCGGGCGGGAAAGGAGGTCGTGGCCGGCGTGTGCCGGCGCTTCTCCCGTGCCGCGCATGGCCGCCAGCTGGTGCATCCGCCCGGCCAGTCTGCCTCGCCACGCTTCGGGGAGGGCTTCTTCCAGACTGGCTTGTGCCGTCTGTCCGCCGATACGGCGCAGTTCGTGCGCCGCGCTTTCCTCGACGCGCTGTCCGCGACCGAGGGGGTGCCAGCCACGGGATGTGTGCAGGCAAATTCTGGCGCCGTCGAGGTGCAGGCTGCAATGCTGCGTTTCGCATCGTCTGCTGTTCTGCCAGACGCAGACTTCGTCCTCCGTTACGCCGCCTGACAACTGCGGGCTATAGAGGGCGCCGAAGCGGGCCCCGGAATCCCGCCAGGGCGGCGGGAAGGCGCCTGCGGCATAGCTGAGCAGGGCTTGTGCCGGGTTTTCGGCGTTGTCCCGGGGGTGTAACGTGAAGTTGCCGCCGAGCACCATGGCGGCCACGCTCGGCCGGTCGATGGCCCAGCCTTCTTCGGTAAATACTCCCGGCGCGATGCCGCCGGCGACCTGCAGGCATTGCGCGACGCGTGCGGCGGCGGTGACCGCCGCCTGCGCCTGGCGCGCGAATTCCGGGGTCAGGAAGAGCAGCACCGCGTTGGCGCGCTCCAGACCGGCGTTGTCGAGTGCCCGCGCCACTGCCCGCTCGGCCAGCAGGGTGAGCGCTTCGTTGCCGGAGACGAGAGCGGTGGCGGCAGTCATGCGGGGGTCTTGTCCTTGTATTCGCACAGGTCGGCAATCACGCAGCGCCCGCATTCGGGTTTGCGCGCCTTGCATACATAACGGCCGAGCAGGATCAGCCAGTGGTGAGCGTCTTGCTGGTACTCGTCCGGCACCGATTTTAACAGTTTGCGCTCGACGGCCAGCGGCGTTTTGCCGGGCGCCAGACGGGTGCGGTTGGCGACGCGAAAAACGTGCGTATCGACGGCAATGGTCGGTTCGCCGAAAGCGGTGTTGAGGATGACGTTGGCCGTCTTGCGGCCGACTCCCGGCAAGGCTTCGAGCGCCTGCCGGTCATGCGGCACTGTGCCGGCATGGCAGTCGATGAGCTGACGACAGGTGGCGATAACGTTCTTCGCCTTGGTGCGGTACAGGCCGATGCGGTTGATGCGGGCGGCAAGGCCTTCTTCGCCGAGTGCCAGCATCGCTTGCGGCGAAGGCGCTTCGGCAAACAGCCGGCGCGTGGCGATATTCACGCTTTTGTCGGTGGCCTGCGCCGAGAGAATGACGGCGATCAGGAGCTGGAAGGGGGTGGCGTATTCGAGTTCGGTCGTCGGATGCTCATTGGCGGCGCGCAGGCGCGCGAAGAGTTCGGCGCGCCGGGTAGCGTTCATGGGGCAAGGTCTTCCTTTCAGCGGGCGCTGGCGCGCGCCGCCGAACGGGCCTCGACCCAGTTCTTGCCGGCGATCAGGAAACCGAGCAGGATGAAGGCGCCGGGCGGCAGCATGGCGAGCAGAAGCCCCGGGTAGTTCTTGGGAAAGACGTGCAGCGGCTGCAGGCCGGGGATGACCATGTCGATGCCGGAGAACAGGGTGCCGTTGCCGATCAGTTCGCGCAGTCCGCCGAGCAGGGCGAGCGTCCACAGCATGCCGACGCCCATGAAAATGCCGTCGAACATCGAATGCAGCGGCGGGTTCTTGGCGGCATAGGCTTCGACGCGCGCCAGGACGATGCAGTTGGTGACGATCAGCGGGATGAAAATGCCTAGGATCAGATAGAGCTGATGCAGGTTGGCGTTGAACAGCAGATCGACGACAGTGACCAGTGCGGCGACGATGAGAATGAACACCGGGATGCGGATCTCGTGCGGAATGAAGTTGCGCAGGCTGGCAATGGCGATGCCCGAGATGGCCATGACGAGGATGGTGGCCAGCGACAGCATGACGCCATTGACCAGGTTGGTGGTGACCGCCAGCAACGGACACAGGCCGAGAATCTGGATCAGGCTGGTGTTTTGCGACCAGATGCCGTTGGTGGCGATGCGGCGCAGTTCGGCACGGGTAATCATGTTCGGGCCTCCGCAGGTGAAAAATCAGTCATGGACAGAATGGCCCGGCGCGGCCAGTCGTTCACGGTTATCGACGACGAACAGGGCCGCCTTGCGTACGGCCTTGATTACCGCGCGCGGGGTAACGGTGGCGCCGGCGACGGAGTCGAAACGGCCGCCGTCCTTCTTGACCTTCCACTCGCGTTCCTCGCTGTTGAGCGGATTCTTTCCGTCGAACTGCCGGATCCACGGGTGTTCCTTGTTTTTATCCTTTTGCGGTTCGATGTAGTCGCCCAGTCCGGGTGTCTCCTTGTGCTGGATGGCGCGTACTCCGAACAGACGGCCCTCGCCATCCACAGCGATCAGCAGGCGGATCTTGCCAGCATAACCGTCGGGGGCGACCGCTTCGAGAACCAGGGCGCTGAGACTGCCAGCCTTGCGGGCGCGGAAAACGGTCGAATCCTCGTCGAGGCCGAGTTCGGGCGTTGGCGGCAGGGTGAGGCGGTCTTCCAGCAACGGGTTGTCGTATTCGCTACGCGGTAACACTTCGTCGATCAGCTTGATTTTTTCCTCCGCGGCGGCAGCGGCGATGGCCGGGCGCGTCCATAGATAAGCGCCGGAGAGCAGGGCGGTGAAGATGACGAAAAAAACGAGCAGGATGACCGCCGTACGCACGGCCATGCGGGGTGCCGTCGGGTGCATGAGCGGGGGCGTCATTTTTCGTCCTTCATGCCGAAAATGGGCGGTTGCGTGTACAGGTCGATGAGCGGAACACAGATATTGAGCAGCAGCACGGCAAAGGCGACGCCATCCGGGTAACCGCCGAAAACGCGGATGACGTAGGCCAGCACGCCGGCACAGAAGCCAAAGAGCAGACGCCCTTTCGGCGTGGTGCAGCCCGACACCGGGTCGGTGACGATGAAGAAGGCGCCCATCATGCTGCCGCCGGAGAACAGGTGAAAGAGCGGTGTGGCGAACTGGTCGGGATTGACGGCCCAGAGAGCGCCGGCAACGAGCGCCATGCCGGCGAGGAAGCTCGCCGGCGT
>CAYTWY010000066.1:0-9898 GCA_964440925.1 uncultured Propionivibrio sp.
AGATCGTCGTCTCCGAAGCCGGCGCCTCGGTCTATTCGGCCTCCGAATACGCCTCACGCGAATTCCCGGAGCTCGACGTCAGCCTGCGCGGCGCGGTGTCCATCGCCCGCCGTCTGCAAGACCCGCTGGCCGAGCTGGTCAAGATCGACCCGAAATCGATTGGCGTTGGCCAGTACCAGCACGACGTCAGCCAGACCAAGCTCGCCCGCGCGCTCGACGGCGTGGTCGAGGACTGCGTAAATGCCGTCGGCGTGGATGTGAATACCGCCTCGGCTCCCCTGCTCACCCGTGTTTCCGGCCTTAACAGCACACTCGCCGCCAACATCGTCAGTTATCGCGACAAGCATGGTGCCTTCCCCAACCGCAAGGCACTCATGAAGGTGCCGCGTTTCGGCGAAAAAGCTTTTGAACAGGCGGCAGGCTTCCTGCGTATACCCGAAGGTGACAACCCGCTGGACGCTTCTGCCGTGCACCCGGAAGCCTACCCACTGGTCGAACGCATCCTTGCCGACATCAAGAAGGGCATCCGCGAGGTCATTGGCGATTCGCGGCTGGTCAAATCGCTGCAAGCGACCCAATACACCGACGAAAAATTCGGCCTGCCCACCGTGCAGGACATCCTCAAGGAGCTGGAGAAACCGGGTCGCGACCCGCGCCCCGAGTTCAAGACCGCCGTTTTCAAGGATGGCATCGAAGACGTCAAGGATTTGCAACCAGGCATGATTCTCGAAGGCGTTGTCACCAACGTCGCCAATTTCGGCGCTTTCGTCGATATCGGTGTGCATCAGGATGGCCTGGTGCATATCTCGGTGCTCTCCAACAAGTTTGTGAAAGACCCGCGTGAAGTCGTCAAAGCCGGTGATGTGGTCAAGGTCAAGGTGGTCGAGGTCGACTTGCCACGCAAGCGGATTGCCCTCACCATGCGTCTGACCGACGACACGCCCGCCGCACCGAAAATGGGTGGCGTGCCGATGTCGGCCAAGGCCAAACAACAGCAGACGCGGCAAGCGGAACCGGCAGGGGCCATGGCCTCGGCTTTTGCCAAGCTCAAGCGCTGAAATACCGCGGGGTCGAGGAAGACAGGGCGAAGATCAGATGACGATCCGGGGAATTTCCGCGTCTCGCCACGTACTCTGTGGTTTATCGTTTTAAGGATTGCAAATGCTGCGGATTTACGGCATCAAGAACTGCGACACCATGAAGAAAGCCATTGCCTGGCTGGAAGCCAACGGTGTCGCCCATGAGTTCATCGACTACAAGAAAGCCGGGGTGGTCGCGACCCACCTTGCCGACTGGAACCAGCGCGCCGGATGGAAAGCCCTGCTCAACACCCGTGGCATGATGTGGAAGCGGCTCAGCGACGAGGAGCGCACCGATGTCGATGAAGCCAAGGCACTGGCACTGATGCTTGATTATCCGACCCTGATCAAGCGCCCGGTGGCCGACAAGGGGCAAACCCTGCTGGTGGGCTTTGACCCGGAGCAGTACGCGCAAGAATTCACGCCGGAATAACGTCATGAGTAACTCTGTTCAACGCTTCCTGTTCGACAATCTTGATATTCGCGGGGCCATTGTCCGCCTCGACTCGGTCTGGCAGCATCTGCTCAGCGGACGCAACTATCCGGCACCGGTGATCGACCTGCTCGGCCAGATGAGCGCGACCACCCTGCTGCTCGCCGACAACCTCAAGCAACCGGGACGACTGACCATCCAGTTGCGCGGTGACGGTCCGGTTTCATTGCTGGTGATTGACTGCAACGAGGCTCTCAACATCCGCTGCATGGCACAACACGGAGACAAAATCGAGGCCGCCTCGGCGCTTGATCTGCTCGGCCACGGGCAATTGCTGCTCTCGCTCGATATGGAATCCATGCGCGAGCCTTTCCAGAGCATCGTTCCGCTCACCGGAAGCAGCATTGCTGAGATTTTCGAACATTACCTGGCGCAATCCGAACAACTGGCATCGCGCTTCTTCCTTGCCACCACGCCCACCAGTACGGTTGGCCTTTTCCTGCAAAAGATGCCGGCCACCGATCAGCGCGATGCGGACGGCTGGACGCGCATCGAGGCGCTGGCGTCTACGGTCAGGCCAGAGGAATTGCTGGAGCTATCGACCGAAGCGCTACTGACACGCCTGTTCCATGAGGAGATCAACAAGGACGGTGTGCGCGTATTCGCGGCTCAGGAAGTCACCAGCAACACCCCGGAAGACTGGGAAAAGGTGCGCAACATGCTGCGCACGCTGGGACGCGAAGAGGTCTACGGGGCGCTCAAGGAACACGGTGCCATCCTCATCCGTGACGATCTGTCGAACCATGAATACCGTTTCGACAAGACGGCCATTGATGAACTGTTCAGCAACGTGCCGGATACGCCGCCCACGCTGCACTGAACTCGCGTCGCGTCATTCCGGCGCGGCGTCCAGCAGCCTGACAGTTTCCTCAAGCACCTGCGCACGCCGCTCCTCCGAAAGGGTCGGCAGGTGTCCGATCAGCCACTCGGGGCTGGCATTGGGAATCAGACGAAGGGCATCGAGCACATCGGTCGCCAGTGCCTGCGTCGAAGTCGGCGACTCATCGAGGATGTGGCGCGCGGCATTGGCGCAGGTTCGCGTCAATTGGGCGCGCAGCGATTCCGCGCCGCGCAGCAGTTGCATCAGCAGCGCCGGCAGATTCCAGCGTTCGGCGCAACGCAAGGTCAATTGCTTGAAGGTAAAGCCGCAGGTCTGCAGTTGGGCCTGCGCGCTGCGTTTTGCCAAGCCGCTGCGCAAAGCGTGTTCAGCCATTTCCGGAATCTCCGGTGCGTACGCCCAGAGCAGAAGATCACCCGTCCCGCCCAGCAACGCCGCCACGGCCACCTCTTCGGGGCTAATATCCATGCGCCCGGAAGACCAGACCAGCGCCGTCCGCGCCGCCAGACGCGCCCGCGTTTCCACCTGCAGCAGCCCGGCATTGCTCTCATCGACTTCCGGACTGTCGAGCAGCAAGCGGCGAAAGCCATCGACACCGAGCTGCATGATCGCCGCCAGGGCAGTCGTCGTTTCCCGATCAAGGCGGTGTGACTTACGCCGCTCGGCTTCTCGCAGCAGGCGTAGGCACAGCATCGGATCCTGCAGGACGATGTCGGATAATTCCTTCGGCGAAAGCCGCTCGCCCTCGGCGACATCCCATTGCGCCAGCAGCAATTTGGAGCGGCGCATCACCGGCAATGCCTGGTTTTCGAAATACGCCGCCCACTGATCGACCCCCCAACGCTTTTTCCACGCATCCATGCCTGTCGTCCCCCTGGCGGGCGGCGGCCGCTCCCCCGCGCGCCACGGCACCCATTGGCGATCATTGTAGGGCAGATTCGCAATAATAGAGCTGGGAGTTAAGCTGCTAGCAATATCCAGAGCTTGAGCAGGCGTGATCGTGCTGTCACCGAGGATTTTATGCACCGCCGCCGCGCTTGCGCGGTCTGCCACTTTCGCCGCGCCTTTAAGCGCAGACATTCCCATTGGAGCACCAAGCGTCAGCGCATCAGCCACGCCTTGAGCGCGCCCTGTTTTCGTAACGGTGACATATCCGCCTGTACCACTTGGCGGCATCGCAAACGGCGAATTCCCGTATCGTGGTTTTCTGTGGGGAACCGTTGGACGAAAAAAACCGAGACCCTGGTTCTACAAGGGTTTCGGTTCTCTTTCGTTGGTTTTTATTGCCCAACGTGGTGCATCACTGGCGGAGAGGGAGGGATTCGAACCCTCGGTACCTTGCAGTACGCCTGATTTCGAGTCAGGTACAATCGACCACTCTGCCACCTCTCCGCTAGGGGCCGAATCTTAACATAAAAGACGGTTTTTCATGCGCCTCCTTCTTCTTGTTCTTGCTTTTTTTCTCTCTGCCTGCGGCGACAGTTCGCCCCTGCCATCGGAAAATCGACAGGAACTCGTCATCCTGACGCGCATCGGGGTCACCACCTACCAGCCCGAGGGGCTGCATGAGGCCGGCGGCTTCGATTACGACCTGGCGCAGAAGTTTGCCGATGAACTGGGGCTAAAGGCGCGCTTTGTCGTCGCGGCAAGCGATGCGGACATCCTGCGCCGCCTGAGGAACAACGAGGCACAGCTCGGCGCCGCCTGGCTGACCCCGCCCGATGAACCGCGTCTGCGCGGCAGCATGCCGTACTTCCAGAGCCATAACGTTCTCGTCACCCACGAGGCCTCGCTGCCGGTCACCGATATCCGGCAACTGTCGGGCAAAACGGTGCACGTGCTTGCCGGCTCGCGCCAGGAAGCCGCCATCCGCGCACTGGCCCGTGATATTCCGGAGATTACCATCGTCACCAAGAGCCGGCGCAGCGAACTCGATCTCATGGAAGGGGTCGCCAACCGCAGCTACGAGGCCGCTCTCGTCAACAACGCAGTATTCAACATCGGCAACAATTACTATCCCGAACTGCAAGGCGGCCTGCGAGTCGGCACGGAAAAAGCCATCGTCTGGCTGTTTTCTCCGTCGGTATCACCGGAGCTGATCGGCAAGGCCAACGCTTTTCTCCAGCGCGTGCGGCAAAACGGCGAAATGGATCGGCTGCGCGACCGCTATTTCGGCCATGTCGAACGTCTCACCCCGACGGATAGCGCACACTTCATCGAACGTATGAATTCCGTGCTACCGAAGTACATTGGTCTCTTCAAGATGGCGCAGAACCGCACCGGCATCGACTGGCGCCTGCTGGCTGCGCTGTCATACCAGGAGTCGCAATGGGATCCGCTGGCCACCAGCCCGACCGGCGTACGCGGCATGATGATGCTGACCGAGGACACCGCCGACCAGCTTGGCGTCAGCAACCGGCTCGACCCGGAGCAAAGCATCCGCGCCGGCGCGCAATACCTTGGCGCCTTGCGCGACACCCTGCCACGCAGCATCAGGGAACCGGATCGGCTATGGATGGCTCTTGCCGCCTACAACCTGGGCATGGGGCATCTCAATGCGGCACGCTACATCGCCCGCACAAAAAGCGCCAACCCCGATTCATGGTACGACATGAAAAAAGTGCTGCCTCTGCTCAGCAAACCGCAGTATTACAACCATCTGAAAGCCGGACGCGGACGCGGTGGCGAGGCGGTCATCATGACCGAAAACATCCGCGTCTATTCGGACATCCTGCGTCGCCACGAGCGCTCGCACAAATGGCTGGGGAAGATCGCCGACACGCTGGGAGGGAAAGCCATTCACGCGGCGCGATGAACTCGGCCCGCAGGCAGGAACGCAAAACACTCGGGATGGTAATGCTGCCATCAGCGCGACACCCGACGGTGTTTTGCCTCCGGCCGCCGCTACGCGGCTTAACCCGCGCTTTGCGCGGTTAGCCTGCGCCGAAACAATCAGCGCGTCGCCGCAATCAGCTCCGCACCACCCATGTAAGGACGCAAAACACTCGGGATGGTAATACTGCCATCAGCGCGCTGATTGTTTTCCATGATGGCGACGAGGGTACGGCCAACCGCCAGACCGGAACCGTTCAGGGTGTGCACCAGTTCGGTCTTGTTCTTCTCGTTGCGGCAACGTGCCTGCATGCGCCGCGCCTGGAAGGCTTCGAAATTGGAGCAGGAAGAAATCTCGCGATAGGTGTTCTGCGCCGGAAGCCAGACTTCCAGATCGTAGGTCTTGGCTGAGGAAAAGCCCATGTCGCCAGTGCATAGGGCGACACGACGATACGGCAGCTCCAGCTTTTCCAGAATGACCTCAGCATGGCGAGTCAGTTCTTCGTGCGCCGCGTTGGATTGATCGGCCGCGACAATCTGCACCAACTCCACCTTGTCGAACTGGTGCTGACGAATCATGCCGCGCGTATCCTTGCCATAGGAACCGGCTTCCGAACGGAAACATGGCGTATGGCAGACCATCTTGAGCGGCAAGGCATCCTGCGCCAGGATTTCGTCGCGCACGATATTGGTCACCGGCACTTCGGCGGTCGGGATGAGATACAGCGGATCGGCCTCGGGACGCAAAATCTTGAACAGATCGGCTTCAAATTTGGGTAACTGCCCGGTTCCCATCATGCTGTCCGCATTGACGAGATACGGCGCATAAATCTCCGTATAACCATGCTCTTCGGTATGTACATCAAGCATGAATTGCGCAATGGCGCGATGCAGACGGGCCAACGGCCCCTTCATCAACGAAAAACGCGCCCCGGCAATCTTGGCCGCCGTCGCAAAATCAAGCTGCCCGAGCGCCTCGCCCAGATCGACGTGATCCTTGACGGGGAAATCGAAGCTGCGCGGAGCACCCCAACGGTGGACTTCCACGTTATCGGCTTCCGATTTGCCGACCGGCACGCTGTCCTGCGGCAGATTGGGAATCGTCGCCACAAAAGCATCGAACGCCTTGAGCAGCTCGCCGAGACGTGTCTCGTTGGCCTCCAGCTCGTCTTTCAGCGCCGCCACTTCGGCCAGCACGGCAGAGGCGTCTTCACCCTTGCCCTTGAGCATACCGATTTGCTTGGACAGACTGTTGCGGCTGGCTTGCAAGTCCTGGGTGCGTGTCTGCAAGGTCTTGCGCTCGCTTTCAAGCGTCAGGAAGGTTGCCGTGTCGAGCACATAACCCCGATTGGACAGCCCGGCGGAAACCGCGTCGATGTTGTTGCGCAACAGTTGTATATCCAGCATTTTCAGTCCTCTGCGTTCTTGGTTTTTTTCCCTGCCATCCGTGCCGCCTCGCGGTCCAGCGCACGCAGATGGTTCAGCTTCTCGCCAATCTTCGTTTCCAGACCGCGATCGACCGGCCGATACCATGAGACCGGCGGCATCCCTTCCGGGAAATAATTCTCTCCGGCCGCATACCCTCCGGCTTCATCATGCGCGTAGCGGTACGCCTTGCCGTAATCCAGATCCTTCATCAGCCGTGTCGGCGCATTGCGCAAATGCAGCGGTACCGGCCGCGAACCATCCTGGGCTATGAAACGGCGGGTTTCATTATACGCGACGTACGCTGCGTTCGATTTGGCGGCCATCGCCAAATAGATCACCGCTTCCGCCAACGCCAGTTCGCCTTCCGGCGACCCCAGTCGTTCATAGGTCAGTGCAGCATCGTTAGCCATCTGCATGGCTCTGGGGTCAGCCAGACCGATATCTTCCCAAGCCATGCGCACGATACGCCGTGCCAGATAGCGCGGATCAGCACCGCCATCGAGCATGCGGCAAAACCAGTAGAGCGCGGCATCCGGATTCGAGCCGCGCACCGATTTATGCAAGGCGGAAATCTGGTCGTAAAAGGCGTCGCCACCCTTGTCGAAACGTCGTAGGCTCTGCGCCAGAGTACTGTCGATGAAAGCGCCGTCGACCGACGACTTCTTTGCCGTCGCCGCCGCTGTCCGCGTCTGTTCCAGCACATTGATCAAACGACGGGCATCGCCATCGGCCAGCCCGATCAGGCGAGCCCGCGCATCGTCATCGAAACGTAATCCTGGCAAGGCCTTGTTGCAGGCGCGTTCGAACAACACGCCCATTTCCTCTTCCGACAGTGGATTCAGCACATAAACCGCAGCGCGCGAGAGCAGCGCGGAGTTCACCTCAAAGGACGGGTTTTCGGTGGTTGCCCCAACCAGCGTCAGTAGCCCCCCTTCGACATAAGGCAGGAAAGCATCCTGTTGCGCTTTGTTGAAGCGATGCACCTCATCGACGAAAAGGATGGTCGGCCGCCCACTTCGCGCACGCGCGGCTTCGGCCTGGGCAACGGCTTCACGGATATCCTTGACCCCGGAAAATACCGCCGAAAGCGCCATGAATTCGGCGTCAAAGGCATCGGCCATCAGGCGCGCCAGCGTGGTCTTGCCCACCCCCGGCGGCCCCCAGAGAATCAGCGAATGCAGCTTGCGCGCTTCAAAAGCCAGGCGCAGCGGCTTGCCTGCGCCGAGCAGATGTTGCTGGCCGATCACCTCGTCCAGCGTTGCCGGTCTGAGCGCCTCGGCCAGCGGAACCGGGTGGGCTTGAGTGAAGAGATCAGTCACCGATGACATCGACACCGGCTGGTGGCGTAAAGTGGAACTGCGCCGACGCAACGGACGGGTTGCGCTCGATATGCGAAAAATAAAGCGTCGTCATCTGGCCAAAATTGTCGAACATTTCCATGGCCTTCAGATCATTTCCGACGAAACCCATCGCCAGCTTTTCAAAGCCGCTGTCCGTAGTCTTCGGCACGGCTTCCAGCCACTCCATGCCGTCGCGCTCGCCGGCTTCGCGCAAGGTAAAATTCTTTTCCAGCGCACTCTTTCCGCCCTTGCCGTCGGCATCACCGGCAAGCAGCGCCGCCGGCGTCCCGCCCAGCGCCGCACCGACTTTCTTCACCGTCACCTGACGCAGATCAGGATCGTAAATCCACACCTTGTCGCCATCGCCGACAAGCAACTGCTTGAAGGGCTTGACAATTTCCCAGCGGAATTTTCCCGGCCGCGAGAAAGTCATCACTCCGGACGAGTTCTGCGGCCGCTTTCCGTTCTTGGCGACAACACTCTGCGAGAAATCGGCACGCAGCGTTTTCGTCGTCTCGAGAAAGCGGTGCAACTTCTCCACCGCCGCTGCGTTGGCCCACTGCGAAACAGCCAGCAAGGCTACCGTCAAAATAATTTTCCGCATCAGTCTTCTTCCTTGCGCGCCAGAACCTCGCGGCCCCCGCGTCCGTCCATTGATGAAACAAGCCCGGCTTTTTCCATCGCCTCGATGAGACGCGCCGAGCGGTTATAGCCGATGCGCAGATGCCGCTGCACAAGCGAAATCGACGCCCGACGATTCTTGAGCACAACATCTACCGCCTGATCGTAGAGGGGATCGGCTTCAGCGTCGCTGGAATCCTCACCACCCTCCCCCGTACCGCCCTCGTCTTCGCTTCCGGCGCCATTGAGCACGCCCTCAACGTAATCCGGTGGCCCCGCCCGCTTCAGGTAATCAACCACCCGATGCACTTCCTCATCGGCAACGAACGCACCATGCACCCGTGTCGGATAGCCGGTGCCCGGCGCCAGGTAGAGCATGTCGCCCTGCCCCAGCAGAGCCTCGGCACCCATCTGGTCGAGAATAGTGCGCGAATCGATTTTCGACGAGACCTGGAACGAAATGCGCGTCGGGATGTTGGCCTTGATCAGGCCGGTGATCACATCCACCGACGGACGCTGTGTCGCCAGAATCAAGTGAATGCCGGCCGCCCGCGCCTTCTGTGCCAGCCGGGCGATGAGCTGCTCGACCTTTTTGCCGGCGACCATCATCAGATCGGCCAGCTCGTCGATGACCAGCACGATGTTCGGCATGGAAAGCAGCGGTTCGGGCGACTCCGGCATCAGCGAGAAGGGGTTCGTCAATTTGTTGCCGGTTTTCTCCGCCTCCTTGATGCGGTGGTTGAGGCCAGCGATGTTGCGCACGCCCAGCGCCGACATCAGCTTGTAGCGTTTTTCCATCTCGGCCACACACCAGTTGAGCGCATTGGCCGCATGCTTCATGTCCACCACCACCGGCGCCAGCAGGTGCGGAATTCCTTCGTAAATCGATAGTTCGAGCATCTTCGGATCAACGAGGATCAGGCGCACCTTGTCCGGCTCGGACTTGTAGAGCAGCGACAGGATCATGGCGTTGATGCCTACCGACTTGCCCGAACCGGTCGTCCCGGCGACCAGCAAATGCGGCATCTTGGCCAGATCGACGACTACCGGATGGCCACCGATGTCCTTGCCGAGCGTCATGGCCAGTGGCGAGGCCATATCATGGTAAGCGTGACTGGAGATGATTTCCGACAGACGCACAACCTGGCGCCTGGCGTTGGGCAATTCGAGCGCCATGCATGATTTGCCCGGCACGGTTTCAACGACGCGCACCGAGGCCATCGACAGCGCACGCGCCAGATCCTTGCCCAGATTGACGATCTGCGCC
>CAYTWY010000067.1:0-3742 GCA_964440925.1 uncultured Propionivibrio sp.
CCTTTCAGCACCGGCACATGCCTGGGCCGCACAGCAAAGTCTCTTCACCACAGAGACACCGAGACACAGAGAAATTCTTAATAAAATTCACAATTTCACCCTCCGAGAGCCGCCTTTCAGCACCGGCACATGCCTGGGCCGCACAGCAAAGTCTCTTCACCACAGAGACACCGAGACACAGAGAAATTCTTAATAAAATTCACAATTTCACCCTCCGAGAGCCGCCTTTCAGCACCGGCACATGCCTGGGCCGCACAGCAAAGTCTCTTCACCACAGAGGCGCCGAGACACAGAGAAATTCTTGACAAGATTCACAGCTTCATCCGCCGGATACCGTCTTTCAGTACCGGCACATTGAAGTTCAGGAGCAGTCCGGTCGGAAAACCACCCAAACGAAGGTAGGTCAGCAGTTGCGCTTCATGCACGGGAAGCAGACGTTCAACGGCTTTCAGCTCGACAACCACTTTCCGTTCGACCACCAGATCGAGGCGGTAGCCGGCATCAACGCGGCGACCTTTGTAGTCGACAGGAAGCGCCACCTGACTTGAGAAACCCAGCCCACGCAGCCCCAATTCAAGACAAAGACAGGCTTCGTAGGCCGATTCGAGCAACCCCGGCCCCAGCGCACGATGCACGTCGATGGCCGCACCGATGATTTCTTCGGTCAAGGGATCTCTCGCTGTCTCGGTGTCTCTGTGGTTCATGGTTCTACCCTCCCACTGCGCAGGCGGACTCAAGCAACCCCGAACCCAAGGCACGCCCCTTGATGACCGCACCGATAATCTCTTCGGTCAGTGCATTTCTCTGTGTCTCTGTGCCTCTGTGGTTCATGGTTCTAGTCCAGCCGCGTATCCAGCCCCTGTTCAGCCAGCTCGGCGGCGCGCAGCACGGCGCGCGCCTTGTTCTGGGTTTCCTGCCATTCGGAGGCGGGGTCGGAATCGGCGACGATGCCGGCGCCGGCCTGCACGTGCAGCGTGCCGTCCTTGATGAGGGCGGTACGGATGGCAATGGCCAGATCCATGTCGCCGTGAAAACCGAGATAGCCGACGGCGCCGGCGTAAATGCCGCGTTTGACCGGCTCCAGCTCGTCGATGATTTCCATGGCGCGCACTTTCGGCGCACCGGACACGGTGCCGGCGGGGAAAGCGGCCTTCAGCACGTCGAGGGCGTTGAGTCCGGCTTGCAGCTTGCCTTCGACGTTGGAGACGATGTGCATGACGTGCGAGTAGCGTTCGATGTTCATGTTCTCGGTCACCCTGACCGAGCCGACGCGCGACACGCGCCCGGCGTCGTTGCGGCCGAGGTCGAGCAGTTGCACGTGCTCGGCACGTTCCTTTTCGTCGGCCAGCAGTTCGGCAGCCAGTGCCTCGTCTTCTTCGAACGAGGCGCCGCGCTTGCGCGTGCCGGCGATCGGCCGCAGGGTGACGGTGTCGCCTTCGAGGCGCACGAGGATCTCCGGCGAGGCCCCCACCACATGAAAATCCTCGAAGTTGAAGTAGAACATGTAGGGCGAGGGATTGAGCGAGCGCAAGGAGCGGTAGAGCGCCAGCGGGCTGGCAGCAAAAGGCTTGCTCATGCGCTGGGAAAGGACGACCTGCATGATGTCGCCCTCGGTGATGTAGTGCTTGGCCTTGAGCACCGCCTGCCTGAAATGCGCCTCGCCAAACAGCGACACGGCCGGCTGCGAGGCCTTCGGGCTTTCGTCGGGGATGTTGGCCGGTTCGCGCAAGCGCGCCAGCAGCTCCTTCAGCCGCGCCTGAGCCTTCTGGTAAGCGCCGGGGACGCCCGGCTCGGCGTAGACGACGAGGGTCAGTTTGCCGGAGAGGTTGTCGACCACGGCCAGCTCTTCCGACAGCAGGAGCACGATGTCCGGCGTGCCGAGGTCGTCGTCCTTGCGCGTGCGCGTCAGTTTCGTCTCGACGTAGCGCACGGTGTCGTAACCGAAGCAGCCGACGAGGCCGCCGCAGAAGCGCGGCAGACCGCTCGCCGGCGCGGCGCGGAAGCGCTTCAGGTAGTTGCCGATGAATTCCAGCGGATTGGTGTCGTCCTCGCGTTCGGCAATGCGGTTGCCGGAGAGCACCAGCACCTGATGGCCGCGCACCACGAGGCGCGTCGGACTGGCCAGGCCGATGATCGAATAGCGCCCGAAGCGCTCGCCGCCGTGCACCGATTCGAGCAGGTAGGTGTACGGCGCGTTGGCCAGCTTGAGGTAGATCGACAGCGGCGTGTCGAGGTCGGCAAAGGTTTCGAGGGTAACGGGAATACGGTTGTAGCCTTCGGCAGCCAACCGGTTGAAGACGGACTCAGTCATCGATGAAAACTCCACGCGCAATACAGCAACAAGAGACACGGCACGATCAGCGTGCCGGAACGGGGCAAGGGGCTACTGGCAGGGACGCCAGGGCCACGCCTCCGCCCAGAATGCGGGCTCAAGATGCAGATTGTAGTGAAGTGGTTTCATGTGTTGCGTGGCTTATCGGCAAGGCCTGATGAGTTTTACCGCGGATTCGACAGTCGGAACTATAGCATCGCAATCCAGTTCCTGTACATCACGGCCTTCGTTGTAGCCGTAAGGGACGAGAAACACCGGACAGCCGGCAGCGCGCGCGGCGGCAGAGTCGTTGAGCGAATCGCCGATGAACAGCGCTTCGGCCGGTGACACGCCGAGGCGTCCGCAGGCCCAGACCAGGGGCATCGGGTCGGGCTTGCCGCGCGGCAGGAAATCGCCGCCGACGACAACCGTGAAATAATCGGCCAGGCCGCTGCGCGCAAGGAGCGGCAGGGTGAAACCGCCCGGCTTGTTGGTCACCAGGGCAAGCGGCAGCCCCATGCCGCGCAGCCCGTCGAGACCTTCGCGCACGCCCGGATACAGGCGCGCCCGCCGCCCGTTCTCGCGCGCATAGTGGCGGCGAAAACTGTCCACCGCTTCGGCTGGCGGCGGCAGGTCGGCGTCGATATCCAGCGTGTCGGCGAGCAGGCGCCGCACCAGGTTGATCATTCCGCGCCCGACGTAGCGCCGCGTCGCTTCGAGCGTTGCTTCCGGCCGCGAAAGATCGCGCAGCATGGCGCACGCCGCGGCGTGCAGGTCGGGAACGGTATCGAGCAGCGTGCCGTCGAGATCGAACAGCACGGCGCGCACGGCCAGCGGATGCGCGGCGGACGGGGGGTGCGACATGGCGGGCGTTCAGGCGACGCGCGCCAGCTCGGCGCGCAGGGCGGCCAGCACCGTGTCGTAGCGATGGGCATCGTCGTCCCTGGCCGCGCCATAGACGGCCGAACCGGCGACAAACGTGTCGGCGCCGGCACGGGCGATCTCGGCGATGTTGCCGACCTTGACGCCGCCATCGACCTGCAGGCGGATGTCGCGCCCGCTGGCCTGGCGATAGGCGTCCAGACGCGCGCGCGCGGCACGCAGCTTGTCGAGCGTCGCCGGGATGAAGGTCTGCCCGCCAAAGCCGGGGTTGACGCTCATCAGCAGCACCATGTCGACCTTGTCGAGCACGTGATCGAGATAGTTGAGCGGCGTCGCCGGGTTGAAGGCGAGACCGGCGCGGCAGCCGTGTTCGCGGATCAGCGCCAGGCTGCGATCGATGTGTTCGGACGCTTCCGGATGGAAGGTGATGAGATCGGCCCCCGCCTTGGCAAACTCGCCGATCAGCGCATCGACCGGCCTGACCATCAGGTGCACGTCGATCGGCGCCGCGGTGAGCGGACGCAGCGCCGCACACACCAGCGGCCCGAC
>CAYTWY010000067.1:3842-9878 GCA_964440925.1 uncultured Propionivibrio sp.
CCCTTGCCGTCCATGCGCTCGTGATGGCCGCCGGCGTACTCGGGAACGCGCTTCAGATGCTTCGGCCAGGGCAGCGCTTCGAGCATGCGGATGGTGGCGACGATGTGGTGGTTGATCGTCTCGCGTTCGGCGGCATTGAGCGTCCCGGCGCGGATGGTGAGGTTTTCCAGCTCGTCGGCGGAAAGGAAGTCCTGTTCCGTGCCGCTGCCATCGCGCCAGCGGTAGCGTCCGGAAATGCGCCGCACCCGCTCCTGCTCCTCCGGCTGCATCGCTTCGCTGCCGATGTTGATGCGGCGCAGGAAGCGCTGGTCGTCCTCGATCTCCTGCAGACGCGCCTGCAGCGCCTGCCCGGCCTCATCCCGCCCGGTGCCCTCGCCCACGGCGCGCCACATGGCCAGTTCGGCGTCGCGGCGCAACACCTCGAAGCGCGTGTCGATCAGGGCAATGCGGTCGAAAATGGTCTGCAGCTTGGTCGCCTTGTCGACCACATGCACCGGCGTCGTCACCTTGCCGCAATCGTGCAGCAGGCTGGCGATCTTCAGCTCGTAGCGTTCCTTGTCGTCGAGGGTGAAGCCGGCCAGCGGCCCATTCCGCGTTGCCGCCACGGCTTCGGCCAGCATCATGGTAAGCACCGGTACGCGCTGGCAATGGCCGCCGGTATAGGGCGACTTTTCGTCGATGGCCAGGTTGATCATGCCGATGAAGGCTTCGAACAGGGCTTCCAGCTGATTGACCAGCAGGCGGTTGGTCAGCGCCACGGCCGCCTGCGAGGCGAGCGATTCGGCCAGGCGCAGGTCGGCATCGGAAAACTCGCGCACCACGCCGCTTTGTGCGTCGATGGCGTTGATCAGCTGAAAAACGCCGATCACTTCGTTCTCGTGGTTCTTCAGCGGCACGGTGAGAAACGATTGCGACCGGTAGCCGGTCACTTCGTCGAAGCGCCGCGTGCCGGAAAAATCGAAACCCTGCTCGCTATAGGCGTCGGCGACATTGACCGTGCGGGCGTGAATCGCCGCATAGGCGGCGACGAGCGAATTGTTCGGCTGCCCGTCGGCGTGATAGAGCGGCAAGTCCTTGAACTTCGCCGAAATCGGCGCGCCCGTCGTGCCGCCGTAAGCGATGTTGAGCGAATCGGTGTGCACGATCTCGAAGCGCAGGCTGCGCTGATCGTCGCTGACCCGGTACAGGGTGCCGCCGTCGGCGTGCGTGATCGTCTTCGCCGCGAGCAGGATGTTCTCCAGCAGGCGGTCGATATTGCGCTCGTTGGAGAGCGAGGCGCCAATCGCGTTGAGCTGCTCGAAGCGCTGGAACAGATCGTTCAGGGTATCCATGCTCTCTCCCGCCTTATTTGATGCACACGGCGCGTACCTGCTTGATGTCGGTGACCCCGCCCAGCACTTTCTCGATCCCGTCCATCTTCAGCGTCCGCATGCCTTCGTTGAGCGCCGTGGAAAACAGCTCGGCGACGCGCGCGTGCTCCTGGATCTGCTGCTTCAGCAGGTCGGAACCGACGAGCAGCTCGTGCAGGCCGACGCGCCCCTTGTAACCGCTGCCGCCGCATTGCTCGCAGCCCTTGGCGCGGTACAGGGTGAATTTGCCGTCTTTGGCGAAGCTTCCGGCCCACTCCTGGTAAACGGCGTCGAGCGCCGCCTGCGGGTCCTTCTGCCAATGCCCGGTCTGCTTCAGATCCTCGCAGTATTCGAGCAGCAGCTGCCTGACCTCCTCCGGTGCCGGCTGGTACGCCTGCCGGCACGAAGGGCACAGGCGCTTGGCCAGCCGCTGCGCCAGGATGCCGAGCAGGGCGTCGGCAAAGTTGAACGGGTCCATGCCCATGTCAAGCAGGCGGTTGATCGATTCCGGCGCACTGTTGGTATGCAGGGTGGCAAAGACCAGGTGGCCGGTGAGCGAAGCTTCGATACCGATGGAGACGGTCTCCTTGTCACGCATCTCGCCCACCATGATGACATCCGGGTCAGCGCGGAGAAAGGCGCGCATCACGGTGGCAAAATCCAGCCCGGCCTTCTTGTTCACCTGCACCTGACGCAGCCCCTTCTGGGTGATTTCAACCGGGTCTTCGGCTGTCCAGATCTTGGTTTCCGGGGTGTTGATATAGCTCAGGATCGAATGCAGGGTGGTGGTCTTGCCGGAGCCGGTCGGGCCACAGACGAAGAACAGGCCGTAGGGTTTGCCGATCACCGCCTTCAGGCGCGTCAGGTTGCTGGCGCCGATGCCCAGCCGGTCGAGCGGAATCGGCTCGCCGGCGGCGAGGATGCGCATCACCACGTCTTCCATGCCGCCGGCCGTCGGCACCGTGGCGACGCGCAACTCGATGTCGAGCGGACCGAACTTCTTGAACTTGATCTTGCCGTCCTGCGGCCGGCGCTTCTCGGAAATGTCGAGGTCGCACATGATCTTGATGCGCGCGATGAGCGCGCTGCGATAGGAGGCGGGGATCTCGATGTAGGTGCCGAGCGAACCGTCCTTGCGGAAACGGATCAGGGTCTTCTCCTTGCCCGGCCGCGGTTCGATGTGAATATCGGAGGCGCCCTGCTGGTAGGCATCGACGATGATCTTGTTGACGAGGCGCACCAGCTCGTTGTCCGACGCCGCCGAGAGCTCGTCGTTGCCGCCGCCTTCGCTCTCGCCCTCGTCGAGACCGGAGAGCATGTCGCCGACCGACCCCATGTCGGCAAGCGCGCCGTAGAACTGCTCGATGGTTTTCTGGAATTCGGCGTGCGTACACACCCGATAGACGACGCGGTGTTTGGGAAAGATGTTGGCGACCACGCGCGAGCCCTTGATGCGTTCGGGATCGGTAGCCAGCACCACGATGCCGTCCTGCCCTTCCTCGATGGGCAGCCACTGGTTGGCCTCGACGTAGTCGCGCTTCAGGTTCTTCAGCAGATCCATCGGTTTGATGCGGTCGCTGCGGAAGGGCTCGTACGGCACGGCGAAGAAGCGCGACAGCGCATTGCCGATGGCCGCCGGACTGACCTGGAATTCCTTGCTCAGCACTTCTTCGAGATCGGCGTTCTTGCGCCGCGCCGAGCGTTGCGCCAGATCGAGCTCGGCGGCCGAAATGATGGCCTCGGCAACCAGCGCGTCGTACTTCGAGCGCAGCGCCTGGGCCGGCTTCTGGCGCTGCGTGAAGGCCACGGCCAGAGTCTGCGCCAGGCTGACGATGCCTTCGTCGGCAAGCGGCGGAAAGGGTTGATCGGAACGGTTGTTGATCAGCTGCACGACGCCGAGCAGGGCACCACCCGCCGCATCGAGGATGGGCGCCACAAGCATCTGCTTGGAGCGGTAGCCGGTGCGTTTGTCGACTTCCTTGAGAAACTGCAGGCTGGCGCTGTAGCTTCTCAACTCGACATCGTCATAGACGTCACGCAGGTTGAGCGCCTTGCGCGTACTGGCGACGTAACCGGCAATGCTCTGCTCGGAAATCGGCAGGCGCAGATCCTTGAACGAATTGAGTCCGGTCTTCACCTTGGAGACGATGCTCTGCCTGTCTTCGCCAAGGGCGTAGATGGTCAGCCGGTCGCAGTGGAACAGGTCGCAGATGTCCTGCGACATTTCCAGCATGATTTCGTCGGTATTGCTGGTGGCGTGAATCTTGTTGGTGACGCCCTGCAGCTTGCGCAAAAATTCCAGACGCTGATTGACGTCGTTGCTGTCGTTGTTTTCCATTGTGCATGAATCCTAAAAAAAACCGCCGCCCGGCGCCACGCTGCCGGCCAGACCCCGCTCCAGGCAACAGACGCGATAGCCGTGTTGCGCCAGAAGAAAAGCCGCCGCCGAGCTGCGCCGGCCGCTCTGGCAATAGACGATGTACTCGCGTTCGCGCTCAAGCAGCCCGATGGCATTGCGGATTTCGCCGAGCGGAACATTCACCGCGCCCGGCAGATGCGCCAGGCGATATTCCGCCGCATAGCGCACGTCCAGCCAGCGCGCCCCGGCGCGCACGCGGCACTCGGCCTCGCGCCAGTCGACGCGCTTTAACAAGGGCTCGCGCAACAGGGCAATGAAGTCGGCCTTGCCCAGACGCAACAGGACGCCACCGCGCGGCATGCTGACGCTGGCGTTGCGCGGTTCGTCGGCAACCAGCGCTTCCTCGCCGAACGCATCGCCCGCTTTCAGTTCGGCCAGCGGCATGTCGACGCCGCCGACACGGCGGCTCACCCGGCAGAGCCCGCTTTCGACGAGGTAGTAGTAATCGCCGGGATCGCCCTGGCGCACAACGACCGTGCCCGGTTCGACACACAATCGCTCGAGGCGCGCGAACAGTTCGCCGATGTTGGCGGCCGGCAGGCGCGACAGCGCGCCGGCGGTCAGGTTGTGCAGACGGAAAGCACCGCACGTCGCCTGCCAGTCGGGCGCCTCGGCCTGTGGCGCGATGGCGGCGGAAGCGGCGGAAACCTGATCCCAGGTCATCATGATGTCGAGCGTGTCGTCGTCGAGGCGCAGCAGTTCGAGCGCGGTGATCGCTTTCGCCTGACGCAGGCCGGAATGGCCGCCGCGAAACGGCCAGCGTGCCGCATCGCTGCCACCGACGAGAACCGACGACGAACCGTCGGCAAACCCAAGCTTGACTTCGCCGCCAAGCAGATACACCGACTGTCCGCCGGCAGCGCTGCCGGACAGCGGATCGTCGCCCTGCGCGAGGCGCTCGCTGCGGCAGTGCCGCGACAGTTCGCGCAGGCGCGCGGACGACAGCGCGCGCAGCGGATGGAGGCGGCGCAGGCAGGCGAGCGTGATGCGGGAAGGCGCGGTAGCCGGCATGGCTAGAACTCGAATTCCTGGTTGTTCTGCAACATGCGTGGCGCGAACTCGCCGGCGCATTCCTCGATCTCGCCCATGATCAGTTCGATCTGCCCCGGCTTGAGATGCGAGATATAAATCTCGACTTTGCGCCCGAGGGCTGCCAGCTCCTCGCTCAGCAGACTCGGACACAGGTGCCGCGACATCAGCGCCAGCGAGCGTTCGCGGTTGGAAAAAGCGGTTTCGATGAGCAAGTAGCGCAGGTTGGTGATGCGGTTGAGCAGCGGCCAGAAGGCCTCATTGCACGTGGTATCGCCGGTAAACACCAGGCTACCCTGCCCGGAATCGAGATGGTAGCCGACCGCCGGGACGGTATGCTCGGCCGGCATGGCACGGATGGTACGCGTCCCGAGGCGGATTCTCTGTCCGACGCGCAGCGGGTGGTAGCGCATCACCGCCGCTTCGCGGATCGAGATCTCGCTGAAATCGGGCCAGATCGCCCAGTTGAAGATATGGTTGCGCAAAATGGTCAGGGTAGCGTCGGTGGCATGGACGGTAACCGGCCTGTCGCGCATGTCGGCAACGGAATCGATCATCAGCGGCAGACAGGCGATATGATCGAGGTGCGAATGGGTGATGAACACGTGGTCGATCATCGCCAGTTCGGCCAGCGACAGGTCGCCGACGCCGGTGCCGGCATCGATCAGGATGTCGTGGTCGACCAGCATCGAGGTGGTGCGCAGATGGCGCCCACCGATGCCGCCGCTACAGCCAAGAATTCTGAGCTTCATCGCCCCTCCGTTGTCGCGGACTGCCGATTCTCACTTGCTTGCGAACGTCGTCACGCCATCCCAGCCGGCAGGCGGGGGGCTGGCGCGATAATGCGCGATTCGCCCGGCATAGAGGCGATAGAGCTCGCTCGCCGGATTTTTGCGTTGCAGCTGCAGCAGCTGCAACTCGGCCCGGTCCCATTCCTGCTGCCGGTAGTCGCGCAGCGCCTGTTGCCACAGCACCAGTTCGTCGCGCACGCCCGCCTCGACCTCGGCGGCCAGGCCGAGCGGCTCGAAAATCGCCACCGGCTCGTCCTTGCCCTTGACACGCACCCGGTCGAGCTCGCGGTAGAGCAGGTCGCCGACCTGCGCCCGCGTCGTTTCGCTGACGATGATGCCCACCCCGTACTGCTTGGTCAGCCCTTCGAGACGCGAGCCGAGGTTTACCGCGTCGCCCATCACGGTGTAGGACTGGCGCACCTTTGAACCCATGTCGCCGACGGTCATC
>CAYTWY010000068.1:0-9848 GCA_964440925.1 uncultured Propionivibrio sp.
CTCGGAGATTCTCGCCGGTTCCGGGTGGCCGGGGCTGGACGAGAATCAGATCGTCAGCCACTGGCGGCGACATTTTGCCGCAGCGCGGCAGGTCATGAAGCAGCGGGAGGAGGGCAAGCCCGATAGCGCAGGCGAGAGGTACTGGTTCGATTGCCTAAGTCGCCTGCTGTTTCCTGCCGATCCGGGCATGGCGAAAATCGCCGGGAAGTACATGCACCTCGGCGACCTGCTGGCTATCCGTGAGCGCATGATCGGCACCGGGACGATTGGCGGCAAAGCCCTGGGAATGCTTCTGGCCAGAGCGATATTGCGCCAGGATGCCGCGCAAGTGGAAGCACAGCTTGAAGCACATGATTCGTTCTATGTGGGGACGGAAGTCTTCGACACCTTTCTTGTGCGCAATGGCCTGTGGTGGATTCGCAGGAAGCAGCGCGATCCGGCCACCTTCCTGCATCAGCTTGACGAAGCGCATTCGAGGATCCTGAGTGGGAGCTTCTCGGAGTCGACCCTGCGTCAGCTGGAGGAAATGCTCGATTATTTCGGTGAATGGCCGTTCATCGTGCGCTCCAGCTCGCGCCTGGAAGACCAGTACGGCAATGCCTTCGCCGGGCAGTACGAAAGCGTTTTTTGTGTCAACAACGGGCCGCGCGAAAAACGGCTGGAGGCGCTGCTTGGGGCCATTCGGCAGGTGTATGCCAGCTCGTTGAGCGAGAAGGCGCTGCGCTATCGTCAGCGCCGCGGATTGCTCGATGCGCATGAGCAAATGGCCCTGCTGATCATGCGCGTATCCGGAACCGCCGGGAGCCGCTATTTCTTTCCTCATTCGGCCGGTGTCGGGTTGTCATTCAATCCGTATCGCTGGAATCCGCGCATCGATATGCAAGCCGGAGTCGTCAGGCTGGTGGCGGGACTGGGCACGCGCGCCGTCGATCGTACCGACGACGACTATACCCGCCTGATTGCGCTGAATGAGCCGGAGCTGCGCCCTGAAACCAACTTCGGCGCCATCGCCCGACATGCGCAGCGACGCATGGATGTTCTCGATTTGATGGGGGGCCGGGTGTTGACCGGGCCGGTTCACGAATTCATCGAAACGGATACCAGCTTCCCGCTCGATTTGTTCGCCACGCGGGAGAATCCCGGGCGCCCACCGTTCCTGACCTTCGACGGGCTACTGAAAAATACGCCTTTCGTCGCCAGCATGCGCGCCATCCTGGAGTGCCTGCACGCCGCTTACCAGCATCCGGTCGAGATCGAGTTCACGCTTAACGTTCAGGCCGACGGGGGCATCAAGATCAATTTGCTGCAGTGTCGCCCGATGCAGGTCCGGTGCGCCGAGGGGCCGCTGCGCGCGATGCCGCCGGAGTATTCGCCGAGCCTGCTTTCGGCCCGAGGGGCGGTCATCGGGCCTGGTCGCATCATCCGGCCGGACCGGATTGTTTACGTTTCACCGGCGCATTATGGGACGCTCGGCCAGAACGAGCGCATGGCGGTTGCCGGAATCATCGGCAAGATCAACCGCGCCAGCGCCGGGCGCAACCTTCTCCTGCTCGGCCCCGGACGCTGGGGGTCAAGGGACATCTGGCTGGGGATTCCCGTGGCCTTTTCCGACATCAATCACGTGACAGCGCTGTGTGAAATTGTCGTCATGCATGATTCGTTGATTCCCGATGTTTCGCTCGGGACGCACTTTCTCAACGAACTGATCGAGGCCGACATGCTCTATTTCGCGCTCTTTCCGGGAGAGCCGGGCAACAGTATCGACGAGCGCCTGATCCGGCGTCAGCCCAACCGGCTGTTGCGGCTGGTGCCCGAGGCGCGCGAGTGGACAAGTGTCATCCGGGTCGTCGATATGAAGACGAAGGGGCTGGCCCTGTATGCCGATGCGGAGCAGCAGCGAGTGGTGGTCACGCTCAATTACGACGAGCGCAATTCCACTGTCTGAGGAGGTGCTTGCTGCCCGTGCCGGCGTAGGGGCCAGCGGTGGCGCATCGTCCGGGGGGTAAAGGGTGTCGCATCCACCGTCGCCGCCGTCATGTCCAGTGAAGCTTTGGCGGTTTCCGCGACATTGAGCGCAGGCGCCGTGTGCGCAGGAACAGCGGCGGCACGGCGGGGAGAAATCCGGTGGTGGCTGACAGGAACGGGGCGCGCGTCAACGCTGCCCCTGCCATTAGGGCGGGTGCCGGCAAAGCCGGAGACGTTGATTTGATGCATTGCGTGTTCCTCGCAAAACGATGAATCGATCCTGCGGGGGGTGCGCGTCGCACGACGCTGCGGAAGCCCGGGGCGCGCAATGTCGCTGCCAGACGGCCGGCCATGCCCCAACCCCGGGGAAACCAAACCACACGTTCCGGGCCGGTCTTCTGACTTGCCTTCATTCTCCTTCGGCGCCTTCCCGTGCGAAATACAGCGCACAGTGGCGGATGACCGAAGTCGTCAGGCTTACAGCAGCGGGGGCTGTGCCGGACTGTCTGTCCTTGTGCAGGACAAAGTCACCGGCTTCCCGTTTCACCTTGCTTCGCGATTGCAAAGCAGGGCACCCAGAACAGGCGCATTGTATTCCGGCCAATGCCCGTGCGGCAAGCGGCGGGTGGCGGTGCGGGGTGCACAGGGACGGTGCTGACGGCAGCGGGAAGGGCGCCATTCTGGGGTGCGGGAAGGTGCATCTGCCTCTCTTTGGTGCGCACGAGGACGGGGTGCGGTATTTAAGTGCTTGTCCGCAAAGGAGAATGATGCTGTGGAATGGAACTTGCATTCATGCCGCGCACCGTTTTTCAGGAGGAAGCATGGAAGCGCTCAAATCAGGTAGTGACGTTCTCTTTATTCTGCTCGGCGGCATCATGGTGCTGGCCATGCATTCGGGCTTTGCCTTTCTTGAACTGGGGACTGTGCGCAAGAAAAACCAGGTGAATGCGCTGGTTAAAATCCTTGTGGATTTCTCGGTTTCGACCATTGCGTATTTCTTTATCGGGTTCTCCGTGGCCTACGGGGTCAATTTCTTCTCTGGCGCGGAAATCCTGATGCAGCAGAACGGTTTTGAACTGACCCGCTTCTTCTTTCTGCTGACTTTTGCCGCCGCCATCCCGGCCATCATTTCGGGGGGCGTGGCGGAGCGCGCGCGTTTCAATCCCCAGCTGATTGCCACCTTCGTGATTGTCGGGTTCATTTATCCTTTCTTTGAGGGGATTGCCTGGAATCAGGCCTACGGTATCCAGGCCTGGCTGAAGACCGCTTTTGGCGAAGAGTTCCATGATTTTGCCGGGTCGGTTGTGGTGCATGCCATGGGCGGCTGGATTGCCCTGCCTGCCGTATTTCTGCTCGGTGCCCGACATGGGCGGTACAGCAAGACCGGTGCCATTTCTGCGCACCCGCCCTCATCCATTCCCTTTCTGGCGTTGGGCGCGTGGATTCTCACCGTCGGCTGGTTCGGCTTCAACGTCATGAGTGCGCAGACTCTCGACAAGATTTCCGGGCTGGTGGCGATCAATTCGCTGATGGCCATGGTCGGTGGTACGCTGGTCGCCTTGGTGCTCGGTAAGAACGATCCCGGTTTCGTGCATAACGGCCCGCTTGCCGGGCTCGTCGCCGTCTGTGCCGGTTCCGATCTCATGCACCCGATGGGGGCGCTGGTGGTTGGCGGCATTGCCGGCGGACTCTTCGTGGCCATGTTCACGCTGACGCAAAACCGCTGGAAGATCGACGATGTGCTCGGTGTATGGCCCTTGCATGGCCTGTGCGGAGCCTGGGGCGGCATTGCTGCCGGTATTTTCGGGCAAAAGGCGCTAGGCGGCGCCGGCGGTATCGCCTTCATGCCGCAACTGATCATGACCGGCATGGCGATTGTCGTGGCGCTTAGCGGCAGCTTTATCGTCTATGGCTTGCTCAAGGCGACTCTCGGCCTGCGCCTTGGGCGTGAAGAAGAGTTCGATGGGGCCGATCTGTCGATCCATAAAATTACCGCTACGCCCGAACGCGAGGCGAATTGGTGAGACAGGGGAGCAGTCCCGCCGGGAGAGAATCATCTTCGTCCGGCGAACAAGGCAAAAAACCGGGCGTAAGCCGGGTTTTTTCTTGAGATTGGTCTGCGCGGCAAACTGAGGGTTCAAGCGACCGGCGGTGGCGAGGTTCAAGATACGTCGCCGCCAAGTTTATCTTGAAGATGGCTGGCGTCAGACATCGTATTCCTGCCAATGCGCAAGGCGCAAAAGCGTTTTCTGTATGCTGTCGGGGGTATTCCCGCCCAGCCGGAAAAAGCGCGACGGAACGCCCTTACGTCAGAGTAACCCAGGATTTCAGATATCCTGGCCAGGGAATATCCCGGACATAAAAGCAGTTGTTTTGCCCGTTCGAAACGGACTTCCTTGACCAAAGAGCGGTAATTGGTGGCCGAGTTCTGGAGATGCCGGCGCATTGTACGGTCACTCATGTGATTTTCCGACGCCAATGCCGATTGATATGCGCCGGAACCAACGGTAAGGGCAATGTTTTTTTTCAATGAATCAACAAGGCTCTGTTTTTCTTCCTTCTGCCGGAATGTGTTGACGAGATCGCGCCGCAGGGATTCGCAGACAAAGGGGTCGTGTATTCGCAAGGAGACATTTAGCCACTTCCGGTCAAATACCATCTGGTTGTGTCTGCAGCCGAAATGGACCGGGCAGCCAAAATGGCGCGAGAACAGTTTTTTATTTTCACGACAGCGACAAGAAAATTCCACGCGCAATGGGGCAAAAGAGGCCTCTGTCAAGAAACGTCCGACGGCCAGAACACAGGCCAGACTGTGCTCCATCAGGAAATCATGCAGATCCGGATCCGGAAGCAGCGGAGTGACTCTGCAACATATTGTCCGTGCGGTTCTGGTTTGCTGGAATAAGGCCAAGGCGCCTGCTTCGGCCTGATATTGCAAGGCAAAATCCATCGCCTCGCCGAGGGTCTTGCTCGTTAATAACCCCATGCCGACAGTGTCCCAGGATAGCGGCGATTGACAAAAACCGGAGAGGATTCCCAGCATCGGATCGCCCGTGTGACGCAGTACGCTGATGATCAATTGCCGCGTTTGCTCGTAGGACAAGCGGAATCCTGGCGAGAAAAAATCGGAGTAACGAAGGTTGAGCGTTCGACAGATTTCCTCCGGAGAGCCTCCCCGTTCTTTGAGAATCCTGAGAACGGAGCGGGCTACGGTTGGCACGATGGCACCCCCCGTGATGCTGCCCGGCATGGCTGCTGTGGGGGGGCTGAATCCCATTGCAATGGCTCCTTTTGAAGGTTCTTTGGCGTCGACGACATGGCAAGCATAGCGCGAACCAAGAATTGGTGGCCATAAATGTCCTCTTTTCGGCCGAAATTGCTCCATCCCCCCGGGCGGAATATCCGCAATACTGCCCAGATGGCTTGTCCGCCAAGAAGAACGGGGTGATGTTCAATCCCCGCGATGTGGTTTTTAATGATTTTCATGAAACAGGGGAGAAACGTGGGAAACATGAATATTGGGCGACGTCTTCAGCTCATGGGATGCACCGCGATCGTGTCGATGCTCATCATTGCGTGGGCGGGGCTTCATGCGGCCAGCAGCCTTCAGAGCAGCATGGTCTATGTTGACAAGAACACCTTGCCAAGCATCGAGGCCATCGATGCAATCAATGAGAATTTTTTACGTCTGCGGTTGACCGTCCTTTATCAGTTTCTGCAACCGGAGGCTGCTAAAAAAGCAGCAAGCGATGCGCAAATCGAGAAACTCAAAGAGAAGATCATCGAGGGCATAGAAAACTACGAAAAAACCTATTTATCCGATGAAAGGGACAGAGGTTTTCTCGTTAAGGAGAAAAATGCGTTCGAGGCTTACTTCAAGGCCATTGCGATCCCTCTTGAGCGTTCACGGGCAAATGATCCGGTCGGCATGTGGGCGAATATCGGGCAAGCCACTCCGATCATGAATGAGCTGGGGGAAACGATAACCGAGCATAAGAAATACAACGAGCAACTCGGTGAATCTCTCATTCAGAAAGCGAATGCCGAGGCTGACCTCAGCAGGAAATTGTCCATTGCGCTCGTCATTCTTTCTTTGGCTATCGTCGGGGGCATCAGTTTTTTTACCACCAGGGAGATCCGCGGGCGCATGGATCGCCTGAGCCAATTTATCAATGAGGTCAATCAGAATCTCGACTTTACGCCACGGATCAAAATTACCCGTCTGGACGAGCTTGGCACAACCGGCGATGCGTTCAATCAGTTACTTGAGCGGCTTCAGAACAACCTGAAGACGATTGCGGACAACGCCGAAAAAGTGGCTGGTGCAGACAGTGCGATGGCGACCACGTCCAGTCAGGTGGCGACCGCTTCGCACCAGCAAAGCGATGCGGCATCGAGCATGGCGGCCACTATTGAGGAAATGACCGTCAGCATCAACCATGTTGCAGACAGGGCACAGGAAGCGAACCGGCTTTCCAGCGAATCGGGGACTTTTGCCGAATCGGGGAAGGAAATCATTGAAAAGACGACAGAGGATATCCAGGACGTTGCCACGACCGTGCACGCGGCGGCATCGCTGATTCAAGGGCTCGAGCAGAACAGCCAACAAATCGCCAGTGTTGTTCAGGTCATCAAGGAGGTTGCCGATCAGACCAATCTCCTTGCCCTCAATGCGGCAATCGAGGCGGCAAGAGCGGGAGAGCAGGGGCGGGGGTTTGCGGTGGTTGCGGATGAGGTTCGAAAATTGGCCGAACGTACTGCGGCCTCGACACAGGAAATTGCGGATACGATTGGTGCGATGCGCTCTGGGGCGGCAGATGCGGTTGCAAGCATGGAAAGCGTCGTTGCAAAAGTGCAAAACGGCGTTGGCCAGGCACAGGCCGCCAATGCGGCCATTCAGCAGATTCATGCCAGTAGCCGCAAAGCGGTCGGAATGGTTGAAGAAATTGCCGAAGCGATCCGTGAGCAAGGGGCGGCGACCAATTCGATTGCATCCCAAATCGAGCGGATTGCACAGATGTCGGAGGAAAGTAGTTCAGCGGCCGAGAACAGCGCGCAAACAGCCAGCGAGCTGAATGATTTTGCAAACGGCATGAACGATATCGTGCATGCATATCGCTTATAGGGGTATATGACATCAAAATTCTGTCGTGATGAAATGACTCCGGCGCAGGAGCGTATCCTCGCAGTGCTCCGCCGGCAGCCGAACATGGCGGCAGCCGATATTGCCGCCCAGGCATTTGTCGGCATGTCGACCCTGGTCTGCGGCGGTTATATTCGCGTGCTCAAGAATCGGGTTTTCATTCATGTCAGCGGTTGGCGGAAAATCAAGGGCCGGTTCTCGACGCCGCTTTACAGTATCGGTAATAAACCGGATGTGGTTCGTCCGCTGGTTGATGAAACAAACCGAGAGGCTCCGGGCATGGAACGGATCGTCAGTGTTTTGGCGAACATGGGAGGGCTGACCTATCGCGAGATAGCGAAATTCAGCGGCTTGTCTTCGAATACGTTAAAAAACAGCGGTTATTTGAGAGCCTTGCTTGCCCAGGGAAGAATACATGTCGGGCAGTGGAGACGCTCCCGCAACGGGCCGATGTCCCCCGTTTATGTGGCGGGGCCTGGCGTCGACGCAGCAAAACCTCCTGCGTTGACTCCGGGCGAGAAAAACAGGAGGCATCGCTGCCGTCATGCAAAAAATGCAAACAGGAATGAATTGAGCATGCAGATTCATGTTCTGCTCGGTTCTTCGCCCAGGGAACTGCATGATGAAAACACATCTGTTGGCTAGGCATCTTCTGGCCTCCCGGAAATGGAATTTCTCCTCTGTTGTCTTCGCCAATCTTGTGGCGGTTGCCCTCGTTCTTTTCGGGCTAAGGCAGCTTTATGACCAGACCATTCGAGAGGCAGAAGTCCGTTCACAAAACATTGCTGCAGCGATTGATCTGCATCTGAGTAGTGAATTCAGAAAAATCGATCTTTCCATCCTGACTGTCGCGACACAGCTCAATGATCTGCCGGCGGCAAGGATCGTCGGGCATGACAGAATGATCAGGGCCCTCGTCGTACAGCAAAAAAAGCTTTTCCGGAAGCCGAAGGATGGAGCGTGACGGATGCCGAAGGGAAGATCATCTATCACGAGGGCGAGCAAGTTCACAGCCCTTTTACACTCGCCGACCGGGATTACTTTCAAAATCTCAAATCTGGACTTGTCCACGGACTGGTTGTAACCAAGCCCATTAAAAGCAAACTGACGGGAAGCCTGGTTGTTGTTTTTGCCCGGGCGATTCACGATAAACTCGGGCAGTTCAGAGGAGCCGTCGTCGTTCCGCTGTCGCTGGGGAGTCTTAACAAGATGCTCTCGGGTTTCGATCTCGGGCAGCATGACACCATCACCTTGCGAGATATCGATCTGGGGTTGATTACCCGATTCCCCGAACAGCATGACGAGTATCTTGCATTTACCGGTGACAGACGTGTCTCCGGGCGAGCGGAGAACATTGTGCTCTCCGGCAAGCCTGCTGCGACGTACCATGCCCAAACCCCTTTTGACGGGCTGGAAAGAATTCTCAGCTTTCGCAAACTGGCGGGGGCGCCCATTCATGTGTTTGTCGGTATAGCGAAACACGATTTCATGAAGGAGTGGCGAACTACGGTATGGTATTTGTCTTCCGTGTTTTTTGTTCTGATCGTTTTCTGTAATATTGCCGTTGTCTTATTCAACCGGCAATGGCGGCAGCAGCAGCGGAGCGCGGCGGCGCTACGCGAAGGAAATGCGCGTCTCGAACGCATGGCCTATTATGACGAACTGACGGGGCTGCCCAACCGTGCCTTGCTCGCAAAGAGAATGCGAGAAGCCATGGCCGGATGCGGCAAATCGGAAAATCGTGTCATTGCCATTTGTTTCCTTGATCTTGATGGCTTCAAGGACATTAATGGGCAGCACGGGTACTCCGTAGGCAATGCCCTTCTGGTCGAGGTCGCAAAGCGTCTAAACGGGTGTACGCGTGATAGCGATACCGTTGCCAGGCTAGGGGGAGACGAGTTCGTCGTCCTTCTTTGCGATCTCAAAGACGAACGGGATGTGTACAATGCGGCATCGCGCATCCTTGAAATTTCCGCAGAACCCTACTGTCTGGGGAAAATTCATACCGAGATAACTTTCAGTCTGGGGCTGTCGCTCTACCCTTCAACAGATATCGATGAGCCGGATGTTCTTCTGCGGCAGGCCGATCAGGCGATGTGTGAAGCAAAACGGCGCGGCAAGAATTGTCTGTGTGCTTTCGACATTGAAAGCGAAAAGCGCTTTCTCGTTCGCCAGGCACTTTATGGCCGGCTTGTCGAAGCGCTGGAAAAGCGGGAATTCCGTCTTCACTACCAACCCAAAGTTTGCCTGGAAGATGGCGCAATCATGGGGGTCGAGGCCCTTTTGCGCTGGCAGCATCCGGAACGGGGGGTGCTGCTGCCCGGTGAATTTCTGGCGACGATAGAAGATACAGAACTCGCATTTCCGTTGGGTGAATGGATCCTGCACGAAGCCCTTCAACAGCAGCGTTACTGGAAACAGCAGGGAATAGAACTCAGGTTGAGTGTGAATATTTTCGGCATTCACCTTCAAAGAGCCGACTTCGTCGAACGCCTCGGTATCATCCTGAACGGGTACCCGGATATCGATCCCAGAACGCTGGAACTTGAAATCGTCGAAACAACAGCCTTGGATAACCTGAAAGAAATCACCTCTCGTATCGAAGGCTGTAAAAATCTCGGCGTGTCGTTCTCGCTTGACGATTTCGGCACCGGATATTCGTCACTCACCTATCTGCGCCAGTTGACGGTTAACAATATAAAAATCGACCGTTCATTCGTCCGGGACATGCTGGCAAATT
>CAYTWY010000069.1:0-9789 GCA_964440925.1 uncultured Propionivibrio sp.
GCGCCGGGGCGTGTTCTGGTCTATCGCGGGCGTCTCCCGTTCCGTCATCCTGATGATCGGCATCGTCGCGAGTGGGATCGCCATCGTGGCGAGTTCCACGGACATGTGGCGGTGCACGGTCGCTTTGATTACGGGCCGGATCGTCGGGTTCGTCCGGTTCCTCCAAAGAATACGATTCATGGCGAGCACCGCAATGATCCGCGCGATCATCGGGATCGTAGGGAATCGTCATCGGATCGTCAGCGCAAGGATGTCCGCCCTGAGCCTATTCCGGATCGCCCGTCGCGTGATGTGCGGCGTGATGAGCCGCAAGATCGTCAGCCACGCGCGGACCGACGTGATGATCCCCAAGATCGTCAAGTGAAAGGTGCGCGTCCGGGCGTGATGCCTGAGGAGCAGAAGCGCGCCGAGCGGCGTGACGATTCCGCAGAACAGAAGCAAGCAGTTCGCCCTGGCACAGCGCAAGAGGAACAGCGGAAACCGGATCGGCGTGATGAGGCGCAGGATGAGCATAAGCGGGGTGGTCGTCCAGACGAGGCACAGGATCGGTCGTCAGGGAAGAAACCGCCACCCAAGTGTTCGAAAGAAGATCACGACAAGCGCAAGTGCTGATGGTCGTTCCCGGAAATCCTGGCCGCAGCGATGGGGCCAGGATTTTTTTCGTCGGGTGATTGCTTCTTGCGGTTTGTTTTTAGCTGCCCTGCAGGCCAATAGGCATGAGGGTCCTGGAGCATGTCTTTGCAGATCGCCATTTGGCGGGCGTTGCAGGCCGATGTTTTATGGTGGCGCGGGCGGTTCTGGCGTAGAGCCTTCGTCATGCCCCGTGCGGGGACATGACGAAAGTCCGGGTGCTGCGGTTTACAGCGCGGTTTCGAGTACCGTGCGGCTGACGGCAAGGTCGATTTCGCGGCGCTCGCCGAGAGCCACCATGCGGTGCTCTTCCAGCTGGGCGATGATGGCCTCGATGCCTTCCGCGCCGATGCCATAGGCGGCAAGGCGGGTGGGTAGTCCGAGCGATTCGAAGAATTCGCGCGTGCTGGCAATGGCGGTGTCGATGCGTTCTTCCTCGCTGCCGTTGTGGATGCCCCAGACGCGTTCGGCGTATTGCAGCAGCTTGCCGTGCTTGGCCTGGCGGCGGACTTGCAGCATGGCCGGCAAAACGATGGCCAGCGTGCGGGCGTGGTCGATGTCGTATTTGGCCGTGAGTTCATGCCCGATCATGTGCGTGCTCCAGTCCTGCGGCACGCCGGCGCCGATCAGTCCGTTGAGCGCCAGAGTGGCGGTCCACATGAGCGTCGCGCGTTCGTTGTAATCGGTCGATTCGATGGCCTTCGGCCCGTGCTCGATCAGGGTCAGCAGCAGGCCTTCGGCAAAGCGATCCTGCACGTGGCCACCGGCCGGGTAGGTCAGATATTGCTCGGCGATATGCACGAAGGCATCGACGACGCCGTTGGCCAGCTGGCGCTCCGGCAGGGTGTAGGTCTTGCTCGGATCGAGAACGGAGAAGACCGGAAATAGAGCCTTGTGGCCGAAGGCCAGCTTCGCGCCCTTGGCCTTGATCGTTACCACCGCGCCGCTGTTCATCTCCGAGCCGGTGGCCGGCAGGGTCAGGACGCAGCCCAGCGGCAGCGGCTGGCCGACCTTGCGTCCGAAACTGAACAGGATATCCTGCGCGTCGCCGTCGTAGCACGCAGCGGCGGCAACGAATTTGGTGCCGTCGATGACCGATCCGCCGCCGACGGCGAGCAGGAAGTCGATGTTTTGCTGTTTGACTTGCTCGACCGCTTTCATCAGTGTTTCAAAGCAGGGATTCGGCTCGATGCCGCTGAATTCGAAGACTTCGCGTTCGCCCAGCGCTGCCCGCACTTCGTCGAGCGTGCCGTTCTTGCGCGCGCTTTTTCCACCGGTCAGGATCAGTACGCGCGCCGTGGCTGGAACCAGCTTGCCGAGTTCGGCAATGCGGCCTTCGCCGAAAACGATGTGAGTCGGGTTGTAGAAATCGAATTTTTGCATGATGAGTCCCTTGTCTTGATCAGGTGCAGTGAACGGAGATGAGCTTTGCCGCGAATTTTAACGGTCTTATGGACAACGCAGCGCGCTTATTCGTTCAGTCGATCTTCGGCAAGGAGCGCCCGAGCCGCGGTGACCCCGCTGCGGACGGCGCCTTCGAGGGTGGCCGGGTAGTCGGCACAGACATAGTCGCCGGCCAGCCACAGGCCGGGCAGTGGCGTGCGCGGCGGCGGTCGGTGAAGTGCCGGGCGGCAGGAGAAGGTGGCGCGTTTTTCGCGGATGATTTTTTGCCAGCGCGGCAGGGGCAGCGAGCGGCGTAAGATGGTTTCCAGTTCTGCGTGCAGCAGGGCGCACAAGCTTGCATCGGCGAGAGTTTCCCAGCGACCGTGTGCGCTGAGGACGAAAGCCATGAGGCCCTCGGTGCCGCACAGCTGGCCGCGGTCGACGACCCATTGCCCGAGGGCGGTATCCTCCCTGCCATTCAGGCCGAGCAGCGGCGAGGGCAGACGGACTTGCGGCGGGTAGGCCAGATAGGCCGTGGCGATTGGCTCATAGGCATAGGCGGACAGCTCTCTGGCGCAGGCTTGTGTTGCCGTGTGCTGCGCCAGCAAGGTGGCCGCCTGGTGCGGTGCACAGGCCAGAATGACCTGATCGAATGCGCCGCCCTGCGCGGCGAGGAGCGGCGAAAGCGCCGCGATGCGTGTGCGCAGGTGTAGCGTACCGCCATGCTGGCCGATGAAGCGGGCGGCCGCGGCGGGAAACAGCGTTTCCAGATCGACGGCGGGGAGCAGCAGGTCGGTGTCGGCGCGGCTGCCGCCCAGGCTGTCGCGCAGGACGTTGGCGAAAATTTGCGCCGAGGCATTTTCCGCCGCCGTATTGAGTGCGGCCAGACAGAGCGGCTCCCAGAGGTGCCGGCGCAGCGCTCCGTGTTGCCGGAAACGGTCGAGCAGTGCGCTGACCGTACAGTCGGTCTTCAGGCGGTAAGCGGATTTCTGCAGCGCCTGCATGAAGCGGGCGGCGGCGATCTTTTCCTGCCATGAGGCGCCGTGCGCCGCGCAGAGGCCGGCGAGCAGATGCAGTGGCGCTGGCAGCCGGGGCAAGCGCAGACGGAAAGCCGCTGCCGGATGGTTCAGGTCCAGCGCGATGCGTTTCAGGCTGCGTTCGGGCTGTGCGCCGACGCGGTGCAGCAGGCGCAGGGTTTCCCGATAGGCGCCGATCAACAGGTGCTGGCCGTTGTCGAGCGCAGTGTCGTGCAGGTCGATGCGCCGCGCCCGGCCGCCGAGGTGCCGGGCGGCTTCGAAGAGCGTAACCGAGGCGCCGGCAGCGCCAAGTTCGACGGCCGCCGAGAGGCCGGCCCAGCCGCCGCCGACGATGGCGACGCGGAGAGGGTACTTCATGCCGGGCGCTGCGGCGCAAACGCCGGGGTGATGTCGGAAAGGAGCCTGCGAGCGCGGCGGAGCATCCGGGCTACCCCCTGATCCAGGTGCGCCAGGCCAGCCACAGCTTGCGTAGGGGGGGGAGCGAAGTGCGCTGCTGCAGAACCCGGCAGCCATCGCGCTTGATTTCTTCCAGCACGGCGCGGTAAATGGCGGCCATGACCAGCCCCGGCCGCTGCGTTTTGCGGTCGACGTCCGGCAGCTGGCGCATGGCCTGGGCGTAGTAGTGTTCGGCGCGTTCGATCTGGAATTCCATGAGTTTCCTGAAGTCGTCGGAATGGCGCGAATTGAGGATGTCGGCGGCCGTGACGTTGAAGCGCTTCAGTTCGTCCATCGGCAGGTAGATGCGTCCGCGCCGGGCGTCCTCGCCGACGTCGCGGATGATGTTGGTGAGCTGGAAAGCCATGCCCAGGTCGTGGGCGTATTTCTGCGTGCGGCGATCCTGATAACCGAAAATTTCGGCGGCGAGCAGACCGACGACACTGGCGACGCGGTAGCAGTAGAGCGAAAGCGCCTTGAAATCGGGATAGCGCGTTTGCTGCAAATCCATTTCCATGCCGTCGATGATTTCCAGCAGGTGTTCCTGCGGCAGGCCGAATTCGGCGAGCACCGGGAGCAGGGCGCGGGTGACCGGATGCTCGGGGTTGCCGGCGTAGAGCCTGGCAACTTCCTCACGCCACCAGGCCAGCTTGGTGGCGGCAATCTGCGGGTCGGTGCATTCGTCGACTACATCATCGACTTCGCGGCAGTAGGCGTAGAGCGCGGTAATGGCGCGTCGCCGGTTGGGCGGCAGGAAACGAAAGCTGTAATAAAAGCTGGAACCGCTCGATGCGGCCTTGTTCTGGCAGTATTCTTCGGGAGTCATGCGGCGTTCCATGCAGGGGCGATTTCGCGATTCTCACATAAACGCGGTGCGAATGCCCAGGCGTAGCCAGTCGGTGGCACGCAACACCGGGCGTTGCCGGAAAACGTCGCCACGGACTCGGCGGATCTGTTCGAGAATGCGCAGGCCACCCTGAACCGTGAGGCGGATTTCCCAGCCCATGCGTCCCGGCAGTTGATGCACCAGTGGCGCACCTTCAAGCATCAGGGCGCGCGTACGCTCGACCTGGAAATCAAGCAGGGCGGCCCATTCGGGGCTCCAGCGGGCGTTGGCGATGTGGTTTTCACGGACGCCGAAGCTGTCGAGATCGGTTTGTGGCAGGTAAACGCGGTTCTTCTGCCAGTCGATGGCAATGTCTTGCCAGAAATTGATCAGTTGCAGCGCCGTGCAGATGCAGTCGGAGCGGTACAGGTTTTCTTCACTGGCGCGATCCACCAGATGGAGCAGCAAGCGACCGACCGGGTTGGCCGAGCGGCGGCAATAGTCGAGCAGCTCCGGATAGTCGGCGTAGCGTTTCTGCACCACATCCTGGGCAAAGGCATCGAGCAGGTCGCGAAAGAGCTGGAGCGGCAGATCCTTGTCGGCGATGACCTGTGCCAGTTCCTGGAAGGGCGCGGTGAGTGGCGTCTGTTTCTGTTCGATGCGATAAAGCTCGAAGTTGTATTCGGCCAGCCCGCTCAGGCGTTCCTCGTCGCTGGCATCGCCCTCGTCGGCGATGTCGTCGGCGCTGCGCGCAAAACGATAGATGGCCTCGATCGGGCGGCGTAGCCGTTTGGGCAGCAGCAGCGAGGCGACGGGGAAGTTTTCGTAGTGGTCGACGGGCATTGTGGCGGGCGATGAGGGCTCGGTCGTGTTTTTTGCGGCGCTAAAATGCCTGTCCGGGCGGCTTTTTCATGCGGCGTTGCCTTTTTAATGTGGGCGTTCGCCCGGCTGCGGCAGGGCAATGCGTTGGTGCGCATGCCCTCCTTGGAGGCGGCTGACAGTATAGGGCGTTCTCGGGTAAAATGGCGGACTAAGCGCGAGAGTGGCGGAATTGGTAGACGCACTGGATTTAGGTTCCAGCGCCGCAAGGCGTGGGGGTTCGACTCCCTTCTCTCGCACCAAGACCGGATTGATCTAGCGAGCAACCGCGTTACAGCCCTTTTTTAGCCCGACTTTACAAGACTTCAAGGAATCTTAATGGAAACAAATGTCACCGCCGCAACCCCTGAAGCCGTGCAGGCTCCCAGCGCCCTCGAACGCCGCCTGGATCTCGCTGTCGCTATTGCCGATCTGGACAAGGAGGTCGAGCAGCGTCTGCGGGGTATCGCCAGGAATGCGAAAATGCCGGGTTTCCGCCCGGGCAAGATTCCGGCGCACATCATCAAGCAGCAATATGGTGCCCAGGCCTACCAGGATGCGCTGAAGGATTCTCTGGAGCGCGTTTTCGGCGAAACCGTCAATGCCCAGAAGATTCGCGTTGCCGGCTATCCCAAGATCGAACAGAAAACCGGCGACAGCACGACCCAGCTGGAATTCACGGCCGTTTTCGAGGTTTATCCGGAAATCACTCTGGCCGATCTGAAGGACGTCGAGATCGAGCGTTCGGTGCTTGAAGTCGGTACGGCTGAAATCGACAGCACGCTGGAAGTATTGCGCAAGCAGCGCGTACGCTATGAACCGGCCGATCGTGCTGCCGCCAAGGGTGATCGTGTAACCATCGATTTTCTCGGCAAGAAGGACGGTGAGCCCTTCCAGGGCGGGCAGGCCAGCGATTATCCCTTCGTCCTCGGCGAAGGTGCCATGCTGGCCGATTTCGAAGCGGCAGTCATCGGGCTCAAGGCCGGCGAAGCGAAATCCTTTGACATGACTTTCCCGGCCGATTATGCCAAGGAACTGGCCGGACAGACCGTGACGTTCGACATTACCGTCAAGGAAGTGGGCGAAGCGGTCTTGCCGGAAATCGATACCGATTTTGCCAAGTCGCTCGGTGTTGCCGATGGCGATGTGGCCAAAATGCATGCGGAAATCGAGACCAACCTCAAGCGCGAAGTGAAGAAGCGCTTGCAGAGCAAGGTCAAGGATCAGGTCATGGAAGCGCTGCTCAAGGTCAACCCGATCGAGATTCCCTCGGCTTTGCTGGATATGGAAATCCAGCGCCTGATGCAGGTGGCGCGCCAGGACATGGAGCAGCGCGCCGGGATGAAAATGAAGGATTTCCCGATGCAGCGCGAATGGTTCGTCGATCAGGCCAAGCGTCGCGTCAGCCTGGGGCTGATCCTGTCGGAGGTGGTCAAGGTCAATAACCTGCAGGCCAAGCCCGAGCAGATTCGTGCCGTGGTCGAGGATACCGCGCAGAATTACGAGCATCCGGAAGAAGTCGTGCGCTGGTACTATGCACAGCCGGAGCGCCTTTCCGAAATCGAGGGCGTGGCCATCGAAGACAATGTCGTGGCCTGGGCGCTGTCTTCCGCCAAGGTGACCGACAAACCGGTCGCCTTCGATGAGTTGATGGGGCGCAAGTCCTGAGTTGCACCGACGTCCGCAAAGCAAAGGAGCTGGCATGAGTATCGATCGGTTTGAATGCGCGAATCCTCTGGAACCGCAGGCCCTTGGCCTGGTGCCGATGGTCGTCGAGCAGAGCGGGCGCGGTGAACGCGCCTTTGATATCTACTCGCGCCTGCTCAAGGAGCGTGTGGTGTTCCTGGTCGGCCCGGTGAATGACGCGACGGCCAATCTGGTCGTCGCCCAGCTCCTGTTCCTCGAAGCGGAGAATCCGGACAAGGATATCTCCTTCTACATCAACTCGCCGGGCGGTTCGGTGTCGGCTGGCTTGTCGATTTACGACACGATGCAGTTCATCAAGCCGGACGTGTCGACCCTGTGCATGGGGCAAGCCTGTTCGATGGGCGCTTTTCTGCTCACTGCGGGCGCCAAAGGCAAGCGCTTTGCCCTGCCCAATTCACGTGTGATGATTCATCAGCCGATGGGTGGCTTCCAGGGGCAGGCGTCGGATATCGCCATCCATGCCAAGGAAATTCTCTCGCTGCGTGCCAAGCTGAACGAGATCATGGCGCAGCATACCGGGCAGCCGGTTGAGCGGATCGAGCGCGATACCGATCGCGATAACTTCCTCTCGGCACAGGAAGCGGCCGAGTATGGCCTGATCGACAAGGTGCTGGAGCGCCGGGAAAGCGTTTGAGTCCGGAATTTCCGGTGTTTACGGCAAGCGGCATGGATGCCCCTTGCTCTGTGGAATAAGGTAGGCTGATATGGCGGAAAAGAAAAACAGCGGCGAAAAAATGCTTTATTGCTCGTTCTGCGGCAAGAGCCAGCATGAGGTGAAGAAACTCATTGCCGGGCCTTCCGTGTTCATTTGCGACGAATGCATCGATCTGTGCAATGACATTGTGCGCGACGAGATTTCCTCCGAACAGGGCGAGAAGGGCGGCAAGAAGGATTTGCCGACGCCGAAGGAAATTTCCGCTCTGCTCGACCAGTATGTGATCGGCCAGGAATCGGCCAAACGCATTCTGGCGGTGGCGGTATACAACCACTACAAGCGTCTGCGTCATCAGGGCAAGGCGACCGACGACGTCGAACTGTCGAAGAGCAACATCCTGCTTATCGGCCCGACCGGCTCAGGCAAGACCCTGCTGGCGCAAACGCTGGCGCGCATGCTCGACGTGCCGTTCGTGATGGCCGATGCCACGACGCTGACCGAAGCCGGCTATGTCGGCGAGGATGTCGAGAATATCATCCAGAAACTCCTGCAAAAATGCGATTACGACATCGCCAAGGCACAGCAGGGCATCGTTTATATCGACGAAATCGACAAGATTTCGCGCAAGTCGGACAATCCGTCGATTACCCGTGACGTTTCCGGTGAAGGGGTGCAGCAGGCGTTGCTCAAGCTGATCGAAGGCACGGTGGCTGCAGTTCCGCCCCAGGGCGGGCGCAAGCACCCGAACCAGGATTTTGTCCAGGTCGATACGACCAACATCCTTTTTGTTTGCGGCGGTGCTTTCGACGGGCTGGAAAAAGTCATCCGCAACCGCTCGGAAAAGGGCGGCATGGGTTTTGGTGCCGAAGTGAAAAGCAGGGATGACAAGAAGGCCATCGGCGAAGTGCTGCGCACGGTCGAACCGGAGGATCTGATCAAGTTCGGTCTGATTCCCGAGCTGATCGGGCGTTTGCCGGTTGTCGCCACGCTGGAGGAGTTGTCGGCCGATGCCTTGGTGCAGATTCTCGTCGAGCCGAAGAACGCGCTGGTGAAGCAGTATCAGAAGTTGTTCTCCATGGAGGATGTCGAGCTGGAAATCCGTCCGGCGGCGATGATGGCCATCGCCAAGCGGGCGCTGGAGCGCAAGACCGGCGCGCGCGGATTGCGCTCGATCCTCGAGTCGGTGCTGCTCGATACCATGTACGAACTTCCCGGCATGGACGATGTCGCAAAAGTGGTTGTCGACGAGAACATGATCAACGGCGATGCCAAGCCGATCCTGATTTACGCGGATCAACCGAAGGTTTCCGGCGCGAACTGAGAAGCGACCGCGAGCAATTTTGCTCAGGTGGCTTGAAATCCGTCTTGCTGTCCCCAACTGCGGGCTTGTACGCCTTCCTTAAGAGCACATTCGATGTCCACCACGAACCTTCTTCTGCCTGCTGAGTCCATTGAGCTGCCGCTGTTGCCCCTGCGCGACGTGGTGATTTTCCCGCACATGGTGATTCCGCTCTTCGTCGGACGTCCGAAATCGATCAAGGCGCTTGAAGCGGCCATGGAGTCGGACAAGGGCATCATGCTGGTGGCGCAAAAATCGGCCGTCAAGGATGAGCCGGAAGCCGAAGACCTGTTCCAGATCGGATGCGTGGCCAATGTTCTGCAAATGCTCAAATTGCCCGACGGCACGGTAAAGGTGCTGGTCGAAGGCGCGCAGCGCGCGCAGGTCGAGAGCGTGGTGGCGCGCGACGAAATGTTCGTCGCCAGCGTGCACGCGGTGCCGGCTGAAGAAGGCGGCGATCATGAAATCGAGGCATTGCGCCGTACCCTGATCGGGCAGTTCGACCAGTACGTCAAGCTGAACAAGAAGATTCCGCCGGAAATTCTGACTTCAATTGCCAGCATCGAGGAAGCCGGCCGGCTGGCCGATACCATCGCCGCGCATTTGCCGCTCAAGCTTGAACAGAAGCAGGAAGTGCTGGAAATGTTCGAGATTCGTCCGCGCCTCGAACGCCTGTTGTCGCAGCTGGAAAGCGAAATCGACATCCTGCAGGTCGAGAAGCGTATCCGCGGGCGCGTCAAGCGCCAGATGGAAAAGAGCCAGCGCGAGTACTACCTCAACGAGCAGGTCAAGGCGATCCAGAAGGAACTCGGCGAAGGCGAAGAAGGCGCCGACTACGAGGAACTGGAGAAGAAGGCCAAGGCCGCCGGCATGAGCAAGGAAGGCATGGCCAAGGTGCAGGCCGAGCTCAAGAAGCTCA